>NZ_JBNCKS010000010.1:0-142102 GCF_049841635.1 Micromonospora sp. DT44
GTGGCGACAACACCCCCCGGATCATCCGAACGACAGGGGCAGGAAGTCATACCGGGCCGGGCGACCGAGGGTCCCCGACTGGGGACGATCAAAAAGGTAACGGGGTGAAGCTCACCTCACTCGTCGTCGGCGGACTCGTCCTCGTCCACGGGGCGTTCGTGACCTGTTCGGCCGAGATGGCCCGTCGAGTCGCGCCACCACTCTGCTCCCGCGTTGTCCCTGAAGGTCAACACTGGACGGCGGCGTGCACCCTCGATCTCGGAGGGAACCTGAGTCTCGAAACGCTCGCCCGGCAGCAGGACGTCTCGCTGGGTGACGACGCGCAGCGCGATGTCCTGTCCCAGATCGAAATGCACCGACAGCCGGTAGATCGGAAGCGCCGACATGTTTGTCACCACAAAGGTCAGCTCGGGCTCCGATACGGGCTCCGGCTCGTCCTCGTCACGATCCAGTGGCGCGACGTCGTCGCGGATCCACACACCGATCGACGCTGCCTGCTGCCTCGCCCACTGCATCTCGGTACGTCGATCACGCTCGGACTCGATCTTGTAAAGCCGGTATGCGACGAACCCCGCTATCGCCGCAAGCAGTGCGCCAGCCGCTGACCCCACCGCGTCCACGACATCCCACACAGGCCGCAGCGTACCGACGACGTCAACGACCGCTGGCCGGTGTGCCGGACATGGTCGGCGTCGGACGACGCCGACGGCGATCGCGCCGCCACCCGCATGCCCAATCGGGGCAACTGGCAGCGGCGCGACCACCGTGGCGCCGCCGGCAGGTCAGCTGATGCGGAACTGCTGTCCGTAGACGGCGAAGGCCAACGGCGTGTTCAGGTTGAAGTTGCCGTTGTTGAGGAACACCCGCTGGGCCGTGTCGACGCGGGAGGTGTCCGAGTGGGCCTCTTCCTTTTTCATCTCGATGACCCGCTCGTCGAGGAACGCGTTGAGCCAGGTCCGCTCGTCGCCGCCCTGCGCCGGGGGCTTCGCCCGGGTGAGCGCGCGGCTGCGGATCTGACGCATGCCCTCGTACCCGTGCATGACCGACGCGTCGTAGTAGGCGAACTGGCCGAGTGCGCGTACCCCGTCGTTCTTGCCGTCGCGGACCGACGGGTTGAAGTAGACCCGGTCCCGCTCGGCCTCCTGTGCCGCCCGGAACACGGAGTCGTTGGCGGCGGTGCGCCAGTCGCGGGTGAAGTTCGGGTCGAGGCCCGAGTGCGACGCGGTGCCGTTGACGGCGCGCAGGGCCGGCAGGTAGCCGGCGAGCACGTTGCCGGGCTTGGTGTTCGTGTAAGCCTGGACGAGTTCGAGCATGTCGCCGGTGCCGGAGCAGAAGCCGATGATGCCGGCGGTGTAGCCGCGACCGTCGCCGATGTCCTCGATGTAGGAGAACTGGGCACGCCAGTCGAGTGAGGAGTTCTCCGCCGCCGACACGAGCTGCATGGCGACGTCCTTCTTCGCCGGGTCGTCCAGGTTGGTGCCGGTGGAGCCGCTGGCGGTCGGCGTGGGGGTGGGGGTGCTGCCGCCGGGAAGGGTCCACTGCTGGTTCGTGGTGCCGCCGCAGGTCCAGATCTGGAGCCGGGCGCCGTTCGCGGTGCTGCGGTCGGTCACGTCGAGACACTTGCCGGAGGCGGTGTTGACGAGGGTGCCACCGCTGCCGGCGGTCCACTTCTGGTCGCCGGTGCTGTTGCAGTCGTACAGCTGGATCTTGGCGCCGTTGGTGGTCGACGCGGCGGTGACGTCGAGGCACTTGCCGAGCGCGCGGATCGAGCTGTCGCTGTTACCCACCGTCCACGTCTGGGCCGCGCTGCCGTTGCAGTCGTAGAGCTGCACCGCTGTGCCGTTGGCCGAGCTGGCGCCGGCCACGTCGACGCACTTGCCGGCCAGGCCGGTGATCCGGCCGGCGGTCGCGGCGCTCGCCGACGGCAGGCCGTAGCCGACCGCCGCGACGCCGATCAGCAGGGTGCCCACGGCGTAGGCGGCTGTTCTCTTACGCACCATGGTGTTCCTCGGGGGAAAGGGGCGGCATGCCGCCGACCGGTCGGGTGCCCGGCGTGGGGGAGGGCGCCAAGGCACCGCGAGAATCAGGAAACTGTATTAACAGATAGCAGTATGTCGATCAACTGTCAATCGGGACTCCACTGGGCAGGGCGGTGGTGGCTCTGCGTAGCGCGGAGACGCACGCCAACACCGCGGGGTGCTCACCCGCACCCCTGCGGTAGGCGACTCTCGTGCGACGGCGCAGGGCCAGCGGGAGGAGCCGAACCTGCGGCGGAGGCCGCGTGAAAGCGAGCTGTGGGACGAGCCCGACCCCCTCGCCCGCGGCGACCAGGGCGAGCATGGCGGTGAAGTCGTCGACGTGGTGCCGTACCGCCGGAGCGAAGCCCGCCAGTTGGCAGACGTGCAGGGCGACCGAGTGGCAGAGCGTCCCGGGAGTGCCGACGATCCACTGCGCGTCGCGCGCTTCGCCGACCGGATCGGCGCCGCCGCCGTCCGGCATGACCCCCGGGGGTACGGCGAGGTAGACGGTCTCCTCCAGCAGCGCGATGGAGTCCAGCGCCGAATCGGGCGCGACCGGCGCGATGTCGTAGTCGTGCAGCAGCGCGACGTCGAGCTGCCGGCTCCGCAGGGCGGCCGGCATGTCGACCGGATCCAACTCGGTGATCGTCAGATCGAGCGCCGGATGGTCGCGGGCCAGGGTGACCAGCGCCGCCGGGAGCAGGGTGCGCACAGCGCTGGGAAAGGCGCCGATGCGTACGCTCCCGCGCAGTCCCGTTCGTGCGGCCGCGAGGGTCGCGTCGGCGGCTTCCAGCGCGGCCAGGATGACCTCGGTGTGCCGTACGAGCGCGGTCGCCGTCGGCGTGAGGGTGACCCGGCGGCCGGTGCGCTCCAGCAGCCGGGTGCCGGCCTCCCGTTGCAGAGCGGCCAGTTGCTGCGACACGGCGGACGGCGTGTAGGCGTGTGCCTGCGCGACCGAGGCGATGGTGCCGAGACGGGCCAGGTCCCGCAGCAGAACGAGGCGACGGACGTCAAGCATCAGCTCAGCTTAGGTATTGCGTGAGTAATCGGAACTGGACCTACCCGGTTCGGTCCGTCGAGAGTGAGGACATGACCCTGACCGGCCTGTACGTGCCCCTGATCACCCCGTTCGACAGGTCCGGCGCCGTCGCCATCGACGCGCTGACCACCCTGGCCTTCGACGCCCTGGACGCCGGCGCGGCCGGTGTGGTCGCGTTGGGAACGACGGGTGAGCCGGCCGCCCTCAGCGACGAGGAGAAGCGCGTGGTCCTCGACGTCCTGGCCGCGGTGTGCCGTGAACGTGGCGCGCGCCTGCTCGTCGGTGCCAACAGCGTCGCGGCGGTACGCGCCCTGGGGGAGCGGCCCGAGGTGACGGCGGCCCTGAGCCTGGTGCCCCCGTTTCTCCGTCCGGGCGCGACGGGAGTGCTCGCCCACTTCGCCCACCTCGCCGAGGGCAGCCCGGTGCCGCTGGTCGTCTACCACGTCCCGTACCGGACCGGGCAGCAACTCGACGCCGACGACCTCCGCCGGCTCGCCGAGGTGCCGGGCGTCGTCGGCGTCAAGTACGCCACGGGTGGGATCGACGCGGACACGATCGACCTCCTCGCCGACATTCCGCCCGGCTTCGCCGTACTCGGTGGTGAAGATCCGCTCCTCTCGCCGCTGCTGGCCCTCGGCGCGCACGGTGCCATCGCGGCCTCGGCCCAGGTCGCGGCGGCGGAGTTCGTCCGGTTGGTCACCCACTGGCAGGCGGGTGACGTCGTCCGTGGGCGGTCGCTCGGTCATCGACTCGCGGGCCTGTCGACCGCGCTGTTCGCCGGACCCAACCCGACCGTCATCAAAGCGGTGCTGTACGCGCGGGGACGCATTCCGACCCCGGCGGTCCGACTGCCGCTGCTGCCCGCCGACCAGGACGCCGCCCGACGGGCGCTGCGTCGCCTGGACGGGTTGGCGAGCGAGCCGACGTGACCGGTCCCGCCAGGCCATCAGACCGCGACGCGACACGTCGGAGACAAAGATCATTTGTTCATCCGGCCGTTGCGCGGCCGTGCGCGTCGGTCGCTATCGTCAGCCCGCGCGCGGGCCCCGACGGTGCCGGCAAGCGCACCGACCCGTGTGCGTCAGCAGCGCCACCGAACCGCGAGGAGCGTTCCATGGCAGTCGATCTCCGCCGTACCCTGCCCTGGTGGGCCGCCGCGACCGCCCTGCTCGCCGTCGCGGCGCTGTCGGCCTGCGGCAGCGCCGACGGCGCCGAGCCGGCCGCCGCGCCCGCCACCAGCGCCGCGGTCGCGCCGACGACGAGCGCGCCGCCCGCGCCGGCACGGGGAAAGCTGCGCGGGTACGGCACGGTGCAGCAGCTCACCGAGACCGCGGACCTCGTCGTACGCGGCCAGGTCGCGTCCGCCGGCTTCCGGGTCGACGAGGTGCTGCGGGCCAGGACCGAATCCGGGGTACGCCCCGGAGCGTCGATCACGCTCGCCAGCCTCGACGCCGGGGTGGCCGACATGGCCGACATGTCGACCCTGGAGTCGGGTCAGAACGTGGTCCTCTACCTGTCCCAGGACGCGGGAACCGCGACGCCGACGTACCGGACGCTCAGCGGCGACTTCGGCATCTTCGACGTCACCGGATCCGGCGACGACGCCGTCGCGGCCACCCGCTCGCAGGCCATGGCCGTGACCGGCCTGCGCGCCGAGGACGCGACGGCGTCGGGTAACGGCTTCCGCACCACCCTCGGCGAGTTGCGCGCGGTCGCCCAACGGCCGTGAGGCGCCTCGCGTGGGTCAGTGCTCCCGGTAGGTGGCGTGGTCGAAGTCGGCGTACACCCCGTCACCACCGAGATCCTGCACCCACAACCCGACGAAGGCGCCGGTGAAGCCCCACGCCGCCGGCTCCCCGTCGATGATCAGCGCGGCGTGCTCGTCGGACAGGATCGTCGCGTCCAGGTCGACGGGCAGGCGCTGCCAGCCGGCCCCGAGGTCGTAGTCGAAGCGGACCACCGGCCCATCGAACACCGCCCGCAGACCGACCCGCGCGACGCCGCTGGCGTCGACGGTGAGCTCGGGGTACGGGGTGCGCCGGCCGTTGTCCGAGCTGAGCAGCTCCAACACCGTACGGCCGTCGTCAGCCCGGGTCAGGTAGAGGTGGTGCCAGTTCAGGGTGTTGTAGTACGCGGTGGTCCCGGCGAGCTGCCGGTGGTCGATCGGGTCGAACTCGACGACCGTCTCCAGCGAGCAGTGCGTCGCCCCGACCCGTCGTGCGACGAGGCTCGGCGCCTGGCGACCCACCGGCGACTGTCCACCGTGGACACGTAGGTGCGAGGGTCGGGAGCGCAGATCGACCCAGTCCGGGGTGGCCGGCCGGCGCAGCGTCGACCAGCAGGATTCCAGTTCGGCGGCGTCGAAGTCGTCGGTGGCGGGCTCCTCGGGCCACGGGTGCGGCGACAGGTCCGGAGCGACGACCTCCTCGGCCGGGACCCCTCCGGGGATGCGGGGCCAGCCACCGTCCGGCCACTCGACCCGCTGGATCGCGGTCTCCCGCCCGAGCACGCAGTTGCCCAGGGGTGAGTAGGGGCGACCGACCAGGTGGGCCAGGTACCACCCACCGTCGGGGGTCTGGACCAGGCTGCCGTGCCCCGCCTTCTGCAGGCGCAGGTCGGGGCGGCCGACCGAGGTGAGCAGCGGCCCGTCCGGGTCCACCTCGTACGGGCCGAACAACTCCCGCGAGCGCGCGACGGTGACCTGGTGTTCCCAGCTCGTGCCGCCCTCGGCGGTGATCAGCCAGTACCAGCCGTCGTGGCGGTACAGGTGCGGCCCCTCGGTCACCCCGACCGGTGTGCCGGTGAACAGGATGCGGGGCCGGCCGACGAGACGCCGCGCGGCCCGGTCGTACTGCTGGATCTCGATGCCGCCGAAGCGGTCCCGGCCCGGACGCCAGTCCGCGCTCATGCTCAGCAGCCAACTGGTGCCGTCGTCGTCGTGGAACAGGGCGGCGTCGAAGCCACGCCCGTGCAGCTTCACCGGGTCGGACCAGGGCCCCGCGATGTCGGGCGCGGTGATCAGGAAGTTCTGGGGATCCCAGTAACCGCTGGCGAAGCTGGCCACGTCACTGTAGACGAGGTGGAACTCCCCGTCGTGGTACGTCAGGTCGGGCGCCCACACGCCGTTGGAGTCGCCGCAGCCGCGCAGATCCAGCAGGCGGCGGTCGGTGATGATCCCACCCAGTGGGCGCCAGTTCACGAGGTCGCGTGAGTGGTGCACGCGTACCCCGGGATACCACTCGAAGGTCGAGGTGGCCAGGTAGAAGTCATCGCCGACGCGCAGGATCGACGGATCCGGGTGGAACCCGGCGAGGACGGGGTTGCGGATCGACCAGGCAGCGGTCGCCACGTCAGCGGTGTCGGTCGACACGGGGGCTCCTCTGTGCGGTGCGGCTGTGAAACTTCCGGAAACTTGCGGGACCAGATCACTGGAAGCCCCTCGTACGGTAGCCGGTCTTATCGCGATAGGACAGGGGTCTTGACCGCTGGGGGAACTGCTCGTAGCGTCCCGGCCATCGATCGGTAATACCGACGAAGCAATGAAAGTTCCGGAGATCCAGGTTCGAACCCTTGCCGGCTCGGCCGGCGTCCGAGCACACCGTGAGTCCCCGAAGGGATGGATCATGACAGAGCACCTTTCCCGCCGATCGCTGCTCGGCATCGCCGGCGCCGGCGCCGGCGCCTACCTGCTGAGTGCCTGTAGCAGCGACGACAAGTCCAGCGACCCGAACGCGGCGCAGACGATCAACTGGTGGCACATCCAGAACACCGAGCCGATGCTGCCGGTCTGGGCCGCGATGGCCAACGAGTACAAGACCGCGCACAGCAACGTCACGTTCACCATCCAGCCGCTGGAGAACGAGGCGTTCAAGGCCAAGCTCACCACCGCCACGCAGGCCGGCGACCCGCCGGACCTCTTCCAGTCCTGGGGCGGCGGCGTGCTCAAGCAGCAGGTCGACGCGGGTCTGGTCAAGGACCTCACCGACGACGTGAAGGACCTGGTCAGCGGCATCCTGCCGGCCGCCATGGGGCCGTACACGATCGACGGGAAGATCTACGGAATCCCGTTCGATATCGGCATGGTCGGGTTCTGGTACAACAAGGACCTCTTCACCCGCGCCGGCATCACCGAGCCCCCCACCACCTGGACGGCCCTGCTCGACGCGGTCCGCAAGCTCAAGACCGCCGGCATCACCCCGGTCGCCATCGCCGGCAAGGACAAGTGGCCAGCCCACTTCTACTGGTCGTACCTGGCGATGCGCATCGGTGGCGTCGGCGCGCTGCAGAAGGCCGTCGACGACAAGAACTTCGACACCCCCGACCTGGTCGCCGCGGGTGAGCGGCTCAAGGAGCTCGTCGACCTGCAGCCCTTCCAGAAGGGCTTCCTCGGCGCCGAGTACGGCTCCCCGGACGGGCAGGCCGCCACCATGGGCAACGGCGGCGCGGCCATGGAGCTGATGGGTCAGTGGGCGCCGGCGGTGCAGGCGTCCAGCTCGACCAGCAAGAAGGGCATCGGCGACAAGCTCGGCTTCTTCCCGTTCCCCGCCGTCGACGGCGGTAAGGGCACCGCCACCGAGGTGTTCGGCGGCGGCAACGGCTTCGCCGTCGGCAAGGACGCCCCGCCCGCCACGATCGACTTCCTGAAGTTCCTGCTCAGCGTCGACAACCAGCGCCGGTCCGCGAAGACCGGCGCGGTCCTGCCCACGGTGAAGGACGCCACCGACGCCATCAGCGACCCGAACAACAAGGTCGTCGCGGAGACGCTGGCCAAGAACACCGGCTTCCAGCTCTACCTCGACCAGGCGTACGCGCCCGCGCTCGGGCAGCAGATCAACGACAGCGTCGCCGAGATCATCGCGGGCAAGAAGGCGCCGGCGGCGATCCTCAAGGACATCACGCAGGTGGCAAAGACCGTCTGATCGTGACCCCGTACCCATCCGTAGCCGGCGATAGAAACCGAGTGGAGCAGGCATGACCAGGCCATCGACCGTGTCGTACACAGGGCGCGGCGACACGGCGACAGATCCGCCGGCACCGGGGCCGGGCATCGCGCGACGGCGCGGCCGCCAGCCCCGGCCGGGGCGGGGTGGCGTCCTTGCCGTCTTTCTGACGCCCGCCCTGACCCTGTTCCTGCTGCTGGTCATCACGCCCATCCTGGTGGCCGCCTACGCCAGTCTTTACAAGTGGAACGGCTTCGGGCTTCCGGAGAACTTCATCGGGCTGGACAACTACACCCGCGCCTTCGGTGACCCGACCTTCCGCGGCGACCTGTGGCGCGGGCTGGTGCTGGTGCTGCTGTCGCTGACCGTGCAGCTACCCGCCGCGCTGGCCCTGGCGATGCTGCTCAACCAGCCGCTGCGCGGCCGAGCCGCCTACCGGCTGATCTTCTTCGCGCCGTACGTGCTCTCCGAGGTCACCACGGCGGTCCTGTTCACCCTGGTGTTCTCACCCAACCGGGGTCTGGGCGAGTCGGTCTCGAAGTTCCTCGGCGCGGAGGCGGGCGCGGTCTTCGCCGACCCGTCCACCGTGCTGTACGCCGTCTTCCTGGTGGTGTCCTGGAAGTACTTCGGCCTCTACATGATGCTCTTCCTGGCGGCCCGACAGGGCATCCCGAAGGAGCTGTCCGAGGCTGCGGTCACCGACGGCGCCACCGCGTGGCAGGCCTTCCGTCACGTCACCCTGCCGCTGCTCGGGCCGACGATCCGGATCAGCATCTTCCTGTCGGTCATCGGCACCATCCAACTGTTCGACATGGTCTGGGTGCTCACCGGCGGCGGCCCGATCCACTCCTCGGAGACCATGGCCGTCACCATGTACCAGTTCGGTTTCCGCCGGTTCGAGGTCGGCTACGCCAGCGCGATCAGCATGGTCATGTTCCTGCTGAGCCTCGTTTTCGCCCTGTTCTACCAGCGCGTCGTCCTGCGTCGGGACACCGCGGGCGCGATCACCAACCAGGGAGGCCAGCGATGACCGCCAAGACCAGTAGCGCCCAGCGGACCCGCAGCATCGTGCTGCACCTGGTCTGCATCGGCGTCGGCGCGCTCATCGTTGTGCCGGTGTGGTTCGGTGTGATCGGTGGCTTCAAGGACAACGGCCAGCTGTCGACCAACCCGCTGGGCCTGCCCGATCCCTGGGTGCCGTCGAACTACACCGATCTGTTCGCCTCCGGCGTGTTCTGGCGGCAGCTCGGCAACAGCCTGCTCATCGCCGTCACCAGCACGTTCATCGTGGTCGCCGCGGCGGCGATGGCCGCGTTCGTCTTCGCCCGGTACGCCTTCCGGGGCCGCGAGTTCCTGGTGACCCTGTTCGCGATCGGCCTGATGTTCCCGTTCGCGGTGGCGATCCTGCCGCTGTTCGTCCTGCTGCGCTCCATCGGCCTGCTGGACAACCCGCTCGGCGTCATCCTGCCCCAGGCCGCCTTCGGGCTGCCGATCACCATCATCATTCTGCGTCAGTTCTTCCGGACCATCCCCGCCGAGGTGGAGGAGGCCGCCGTCCTGGACGGCTGCAGCTCCTTCGGGTTCTTCTGGCGGGTCCTGCTGCCGATGGCCCGCCCCGCGTTGGCCACCGTCTCGGTCCTGGCCGTCGTCACGAGCTGGAACAACTTCATGCTCCCGCTGGTCGTCTTCAGCGATCAGAGCTGGTGGACCCTGCCCGTCGGGGTCCAGGCGTTCCAGGGGCAGTACGCCGACGACACCGCCCGGGTGCTCGCCTACGTCGTCCTGTCCATGCTTCCCGCACTGGGCTTCTACGCCGTGGCCGAACGTCAACTGATCGGCGGCCTCACCGGCAGCGTCAAGGGGTGACGACACCAGATCACCGACCGACCTGAAACGCCCCGCCACACAAAGGAGCGGACCGTGGGCTCCGACAACGGCCGAAACGTCACCATCGCGATGATCGCGCGACTGGCCGGTGTCTCCGTGCCCACGGTCTCGCGCGTCATCAACGGCCGCACCGACGTCGCTCCCGAGACCCGGGAGCGCGTCGAGGCCCTGCTCAACCATCACGGCTACCGCCGACGCACCCAGGCCCGGCGCACCGAAGCCGCGCTGATCGACCTGGTCTTCAACGACCTGGACAGCCCCTGGGCGGTGGAGATCATCCGCGGGGTGGAGGACGTCGCCCGCGCCAGCGGCGTCGGCACCGTCGTCTCCGCCATCCACTGGCGCATCTCCTCGGCCAAGCAGTGGCTCGACAACATGCGTACCCGCTCCACCGAGGGCGTCATCTTCGTGACCTCGATGGTGAACCCACCGTTACAGGCGGAGCTGCGCCGGCTGCACCTGCCCGTGGTCATCATCGACCCGGCCGGCGTCGACCCGCAGGAGTCACCCACCATCGGCGCGACCAACTGGGCGGGCAGCCTGAGCGCCAACCAGTACCTGATCGGCCTCGGTCACCGCCGTATCGGCTTCATCGCCGGGCCGCCGCACCTGATGTGCAGCCGAGCACGGATGGACGGCTACCGCGCGGCTCTGGGGGCCGCCGGCATCGCCGTCGACGACGCCCTCATCCGGCCCGGCAACTTCTACCACGAGTCCGGCTTCACCTCGGGTACGCAGCTCCTGGCCCTGCCCGACCCACCCACCGCCATCTTCGCCTCCAGCGACCAGATGGCCCTCGGCGTCTACGAGGCGGTCCGCAAACGTGGCCTGCGGGTGCCCGACGACGTCAGCGTGATCGGCTTCGACGACCTACCCGAGGTCCGCTGGTGCTCCCCACCGCTGACCACCGTCCGCCAACCCCTCGCGGAGATGGGCATGCTGGCCGCCCGGACGGTACTGCGGCTCGCCGGGGGCGAGAAGACCGAGAGCCCTCGCATCGAACTCGCCACCGAACTCGTCGTCCGCGACAGCGCCCGCTCACCGCGCTGACCCCCACCGTGCTCAGGCGTCACGCAGGGCGTCCTCGACACCGGTCTCGCGGCGACCGAGGTGCGCGGGTTCCCGCCCGGACAGCACGTCCAGCGCGGCCTTGAGGCAGGCGCAGTTCTCGCGCAGGGACCCGAACCGCCAGGTCCGGGAGTACCGCTTCGCGCTGTCGTGACCCACCCCCTGCGCGTCGATGCCGAGCCGCCGGCACAACGCCACGGCCCGGGGCAGGTGGAACGACTGGGTGACGACCGTGGCCCGATCGACCCCGAAGATCTGTCGGGCCCGCGCACACGAGTCGTAGGTGTCGAACCCGGCGTAGTCGAGGACCACCTTGTGCGCCGGCACGCCCCGGTCGACAAGCCAGCGCGACATCGCCTCGGGCTCGTTGTAGTCGGCGTTCATGTTGTCGCCGGACACCAGGATCGCGCTCACCCGCCCGGCGTCGAACATCCACCGCGCGATCTCCAACCGGGCCGCGAGGACCGGCGGCGGCGCACCGCCCGCGTCCACCTTGGTGCCCAGGACCAGGGCGACCGGCGCTGCCGGCACGTCGGCCTCGTCGTAGAGGTGGCCGGCGGCGACGTCCCGGACCCACCGCACGCTGGCGACGGTGCCGCCAGCCAGGACCACCGCAGCCACCACGACCGCGAGGAGGGTACGGCGGACGAGCCGCCGATGCTTCCCGTACCACCGCGCCACACCGAACCGTCCCCGCATGCCGGCGAGACTAGCCCGGCGGCGCTTGTCTCGACCTATCCGGGGAGTACCGCCAGGGCGACGCGTGCGGCGAAGCCGGGTGCGGGTTGCGCGTTCGAGTCGACAATCCGACAGCGTGCGAGGGGCATCACGCCGCAGTGCCGAACCGGGCTCTTCGCTGGTCGGGAAGGGGTGCCGTCAGCCGCCGGAACCATCGGTTGACTATCTCCGCCAACCGGACGATTTGCCGCTGATCAGCTCCAGCAATACTCCACGGACGACATCGCAAACAAACCTCGCGATCCATGGTGGACTGAGTCCTGTCGGCGGGACCCCCCGAGTTGTGCGGGCAATCAGGCCCCCGCTTCGGGTGCATGGCGCGGCTGCGATGGACAACGAGCTGGGGGCGTTGGGTGTGGCGGTATTGAAGGATCGGATCGCGGGGCGGTTTCGCCTCCAGAGTGCGATCGGCAAAGGCAATATGGGCGAGGTCCACCGTGCCGAGGACATGGATGCGAGCGAGGACTCCGGCGACCGCATCGTGGCGCTGAAGCTGATCCTGCGGAGCCGTGCCGGGGTGGTCATCGACACCTCCGCCGACAGCAAGACCCGGCTGCGGTTCGAGCGCGAGGTGCGCATCATGCGCATGCTCCGGCATCCGCGTCTGCCGCGGATCATCGCCGGTGCGGCGCGGGTGGACGAAACGCCGTACATCGCGATGGAGTTGTTGGACGGCGAGACCTTGCGGGACCTGGTGTCCGAGCATCCGCAGTTGCCGGTCTCGTGGGTCGCGGCCATGGGTGCGCAGATCGCGGACGGCTTGGCGGCGGCACACCTTGTCGGGGTCGTACACCGTGATCTCAAGCCGTCGAACGTGATGCTGCTGCGCACCGGCGCGATCAAGGTGCTCGACTTTGGGATGGGCCGGATCCTCGATGACGAGGCCGGTCGAGTCACGAGCACCGGCGTCACTGTCGGTACGGCCCGCTACATGGCACCGGAGCAGTTCCTCGCGGCGGCGGTCACCGCGGCGGCCGACCTGTATGCGCTGGGCTGCGTCCTGTTCGAGCTGTTGACCGGTGTGCCGCCGTTCCTGAGCGAGTCCGGGTTCGAGTTGGGCCAGAAGCACCTGCACGAGGCGGTTCCGCCGATCCGACTGATGCGCTCGGACGTGCCGGCTGAGCTGGTGCGGCTGATCAGCCGGCTGCTGGCGAAGGAACCAGACGACCGACCGGAGAACGCGGTGGTCGTCCGGGAGGTGTTGCTGCCCTTCGCCACCGGCACCGACCCGGTCCCTGGCTGGGAGACCTTCGACCCGGTGGACTACCTGCGGCGGACACGGGCCGCCGTCGACGCCGTCGCACTGTCGGGGATGGGCGAGGCGCGAGAGGAGGACGAGGCCGCCGACGTACCCAGCTTCGGCATGGATGTCTTCGGTGTGCATCAGCAGCTCATCAAGGACTATCGCGCGTTCACCCAGGGCGGCACGGTCATCCGCGACGACCAGATCGCGCTGTTCGTCGAAGATGATCTGAGCGCCAAGTCGCAGTGGCCTGACCCGTGGGTCTCGCTCAATCCGTTCTTCGCCACCGGCGGCTCGATCCTCGAACTCGTCAGCCAGGGCGTGCTGCACGAGGAGTGCGCCCGGATCTTCCAGGCCAAGAAAACCGCGGGCGGTACGCGCTGCGACGGTCGCCCGCTGACGTTGCACCAGCACCAGCGGGAAGCGATCGAACGGGCGCAGACGGGCGCGTCGTACGTGCTGACCACCGGGACCGGCTCCGGCAAGTCGCTGTCGTACATCGTGCCGATCGTCGACCGGGTGCTCAAGGCCCGTCAGGAGGAGAAGAAGGCGCCGAAGCGGGTTCGGGCGATCATCGTCTACCCGATGAACGCGCTGGCCAACAGCCAGCTCAAGGAGCTGGACAAGTTCCTCCAGGACGGCTATGGCCCGGGTCGGGAGCCGGTCAGCTATGCCCGCTACACCGGCCAGGAGAGCGACGAGCAGCGCCGGCAGATCCGCGAGAGCCCACCGGACATCCTGCTCACCAACTACGTGATGTTGGAGCTGATGCTTACCCGCCCGGACGACCGGCGGTCGCTGATCAGGATGGCCAGCGGGCTGGAGTTCCTGGTCTTCGACGAGCTGCACACCTACCGGGGTCGGCAGGGCGCCGACGTGGCCCTGCTGATCCGTCGGGTCCGGGAAGCCTGCCAGGCGGAGGCCCTCCAGTGCATCGGCACCTCCGCCACCATCTCCAGCGAGGGCAGCGCCGAGGACCAGAAGCAGGTCGTCGCACGGGTCGCCAGCACCCTGTTCGGCAGTGCGGTCACCCTCGAAAACGTCATCGGTGAGACCCTGGTCCGCGCCACCGGACCCGCCCCCGACAACGTGCCGGTCGAGCGGTTGCGGGCACCCGGGGCGCCGCGCGCCTACGCCGATCTGGTGAACGACCCGCTGGCCCGCTGGATCGAGACCTACTTCGGCCTCGGCTTGGACGCCGAGGGCCACCTGGTGCGGCAGAAACCTGCAAAGATCGAAGAGGCTGCGAACGAGCTGGCTGATGCCGCTGACCTCACCGTCGCCGACTGCGCGAGGGCGATCCGGCACACTCTCAAGGCCGGCTCGGAGGCACGGCACCCGGTCACCGAGCGACCTCTGTTCGCGTTCCGGCTGCACCAGTTCCTCTCCAAGGGGGACACCGTCTACGTCACCCTGGAGGACGAACTCACCCGCCACCTCACCCGGGACTATCAGCTGGTCCTGCCCGGGTCGGACGGCAAGATCCTGCTGCCGCTCGCGTTCTGCCGGGAGTGCGGCCAGGAGTACCTGACGGTCTGGCGCACCACCCGTAACGGCAGCGTCGTCTACGAGCCCCGCCGCGACACCATCGGCACGGGCGGCCAGGCCACCGACGGCTACCTCTACATCGACTCCGACCGGCCCTGGCCGACCAGCCGGGAGGAGGTCATCGCGGACCGGCGTATTCCGGAGTCGTGGTTGGAGCCCGACGAGCACGGGCAGGAGACCGTCCGCGCCTCCTACCGGGACCGGCTGCCGACCGCCGTCACCGTCGACCCGTACGGCTTTGAGGGTCGGGGTGCGCTGCGGGCCGCGTTCATCCCGTCGCCGTTCCTGTTCTGTGCCCACTGTGGGGTGGCGTACGAGCAGGTCCGGGGCAGGGACTTCGCCAAGCTCGCCACCCTCGACCAGGAGGGGCGGTCCTCGGCGACCTCGTTGGTCTCCGCGTCCATCGTCCGGTCGCTGATGAGCGCGCCGCCGGAGGCGCTGGACCCGAAGGCGCGCAAGCTGTTGACCTTCGTCGACAACCGGCAGGACGCCTCGCTCCAGGCCGGGCACTTCAACGACTTCGTGCAGATCACCCAGCTCCGCGGAGCGCTCTACCAGGCGGCCCGCACCGCCGGCCGGGAGGGCGTCACCCACGAGGATCTCGCGACGGCGGTGACGGCCGCCCTGGGCCTGCGCGAGGCCGACTACGCCCGGGGCAACGACCTGCCGCCGGCACTGGCGAAGGCGGCGGCCCGGACGCTGCGGGACGTCGTCGCCTTCCGCCTCTACCTCGACCTCGAACGGGGCTGGCGGATCACCATGCCCAACCTGGAGCAGACCGGCCTGCTGGAGATCGACTATCAGGATCTCGACTGGCTGGCCGGCAACGAGGACCGCTGGTCGAGGACCCATGAGCCGCTGCGGCACGCCGAGGCGGCCACCCGCATCGACATCATGCGCGCGCTGCTCAACGAGATGCGCCGTTCCCTCGCCATCGACGTACAGTATTTCCGCGACGACTTCGACCCGCTTCAGCGGGCCAGCGAGGAACGGCTCGTCGACCCGTGGGTGCTGTCGGTCAGCGACAGCCCGAAGGTCGGCATCGCCTACCCGCAACCCTCCGGGCGGGGGATGGACCGCACTGGGCTGTTCCTGTCCGGGCGGGGCAAGTTCGGCAAGTACCTGCGCCGGGTCCACTTCGGCACCCGCCTGAGCTTCGACGACGCGCAGCGGGTGATCGCCGAGGTGCTGGAGGTGCTGGCCGACGCCGGCCTGGTCACCAGGATCGAGGTCGCGCCGCAGCGCGCCGGCCGGTTCCACCGTCCGGCCGGCCCGAGCAGCACCGGTTACCGGGTGTCGGCGGCCTCGCTGATCTGGCGGGCCGGCACCGGTGAGCGGGGCAGCCACGACCCGCTGACCCGCACCTTCACCGGCGACGACGGCCCTCGGGTGAACACCTTCTTCCGCCGGCTCTACCGGGAGGCCGCAGGCACCCTCGCCGGCCTCACCGCCCGCGAGCACACCGCCCAGGTGGACCCGACCGAACGGGAACGGCGTGAGGACGCCTTCCGCACCGCGGACCTCAAACTGCTCTACTGCTCGCCCACCATGGAGTTGGGCGTCGACATCTCCGAACTCAACGCGGTCATGATGCGCAACGTGCCGCCCACCCCGGCGAACTATGCCCAGCGCAGCGGCCGGGCCGGCCGATCCGGGCAGCCGGCGCTGGTGACCACCTACTGCGCCACCGGCAACAGCCACGACCAGTATTATTTCCGCCGCTCCGAGCGGATGGTCGCCGGCGCGGTCGCCCCGCCCCGGCTGGACCTGGCCAACGAGGACCTTGTCCGGTCGCACGTCCAGGCGATCTGGCTGGCCCAGGCGGGCCTGAAGCTCGGCCGGGCCATCCCGGAGACGGTCGACATCGCGTACGCCGAGGACTCCCGGCTGCCAAACCCGGCCCTCGCGCTGCGCGACCACATCACCGCTGCCCTGCACGACACCCAGGCGCAAAAACGGGCCGCCCGCGCGGCCCGCACGGTCTTCGCCGGCCTACTGACCGAGTACGCCGAGTCGAGCTGGTGGGACGACAGGTGGATCGAGGACACCGTCCGGACGACCCCCGACCGGTTCGACGCCGCGTTCGACCGCTGGCGTGGCCTGTTCAAGGCGGCGCTCGTCGACCAGGCCGAGCAGAACCGGCGGGTCCTCGACCACACCCTCTCCGAGCGGGACCGGCGCATCGCGGTGGGTCGCCGTAAGGAGGCCGAGACCCAGCTCAACCTGCTCAAGAACGAGAGCGTCGACAGCAAGTCGGTGTTGTCGGACTTCAACCCGTACCGGTACCTCGCCAGTGAGGGCTTCCTGCCCGGCTACTCGTTCCCCCGGTTGCCGCTCGCGGCCTACGTGCCCACCACCGGGCGTCGGTCCGGTGAGGGCGACTACCTCCAGCGTCCCCGCTTCCTCGCGATCCGCGAGTTCGGCCCCGGCGCGCTCATCTACCACGAGGGCGCGCGATACCAGGTCACCCGGATCCAGTTGCCGCCGGACGCCGCGGGTGACGTGACCACCGGTGCGGCCAACCGGTGTGGCCAGTGCGGCTACCACCACGATGACAAGGAGCGGGCCGACCGCTGCCAGATGTGCGACCAGCCGTTGGGCGAGAAGACGACCGGCCTGTTGCACCTGCACACCGTCTACACCAAGCGCCGGGAGCGGATCTCCTCCGATGAGGAGGAGCGCCGCCGGGCCGGCTACCGGCTGGTCACCTCGTACCGGTTCCACGACCACGGTGCCCGTCCCGGTCGCCGCGACGCCCTGGTCGGCGACGCCGCCGGGGGCCTGGCGACCCTGTCGTACGGCGACTCGGCGACCGTCCGGATCACGAACGTCGGGCGGGTGCGGGCCAAGCCGGACGAGCCGGACGGGTTCTGGCTCGACCTGGCCGACGGCCGGTGGATGAACGAGCGCGACGCCGGGGAGGCGGCCGGCGACTCCAGCGAGATGCCGCTCGTCGACGCCGACGGGAACGACAAGCGCCGCAAGAAGCGGGTCATCCCGTACGTGGAGGACCGGCGCAACATCCTCGTGCTCAAACTCGACGAACCGGTTGACCAGGAGGTGGCGCTGTCGCTGATGTACGCGCTGGAGCGCGGCATCGAGGCCGTCTTCGAGCTGGAGGACTCGGAGTTGACCACGGAGCTGCTGCCGCCGAACGAGGGGCCGCGTGACCGGGTGCTGTTCACCGAGGCGGCCGAGGGCGGGGCGGGCGTGCTGCGGTTGATGCAGGCCGACTCGACCGCCCTGCGGCGGGCCGCGGCCGAGGCCCTGGCCATCTGTCACTTTGCCCCCGACGGCACCGATCTGAAGGGACCCCACCCCGACCGCCCCTGTGCCATGGGTTGCTACGAGTGCCTGCTCACGTACGGCAACCAGCTCAACCACCGGTCCATCGACCGGCACAGCGTGCGGGACCTGCTGCTGCGCTTCGCTGCCGCATCCGCCGCCCCGACCGGCCAGGGCGAGTCGCGCACCGAGCAGCTCGCCCGGTTGACCGCCCGGTCGGACACCGCGCTGGAGGCCAAGCTCATCACCTGGCTGAAGAAGCGCGGGCTGCGGTTGCCCGACGAGGCGCAGATCCTGGTCACCGAGGCGTTGGCCCAACCCGACTACGTCTACCGGCTGCCCGGCGCGACCGTCGCGGTCTTCGTCGACGGTCCGGTCCACGAGTACGACGAGGTGGCGCAGCGCGACCGTGAGGCCGAGGAGCGGCTGCGTGACGCGGGCTGGGACGTGATCCGGTTCCCGTACGACGCCGACTGGGCCGCCATCGCGGCGGAGCACCAGTACTGCTTCGGGACCAGCGTCACCGGCTGACCTCTCCGCCCACCCCACCCACCACACGACGCGCGAGGACCCCCTCATGAGCACTCCCTTCAGCGCCGGCACGTTGGTCTCCGCCCGAGGCCGCGACTGGGTCGTACTGCCGGAGAGCGCGCCCGACATGCTCGTCCTGCGCCCCCTGGGCGGCGCGGACGACGACATCGCGGCGGTCTTTCCCGACTTCGAACCCGTCACCGGCGCGCGGTTCGCCGACCCGTCGCCCGCCGATCTCGGCGACGCCCAGGCCGCCGGCCTGCTGCGTTCCGCGCTGCGGATCGGTTTCCGGTCCGGGGCTGGCCCGTTCCGGTCCCTGGCCGGCATCGCCGTCGAGCCGCGCGCCTACCAGCTGGTGCCGTTGATGATGGCGCTGCGGCAACGGACCGTCCGGATGTTGATCTCGGACGACGTGGGCATCGGCAAGACCGTCGAAGCGGGCCTCATCGCCAGTGAACTGCTCGCCCAGGGCAGTGCGCGCAAACTCGCCGTGCTCTGCTCGCCCGCGCTGGCCGAGCAGTGGCAGGGGGAGCTGCGCGGCAAGTTCGGCATCGACGCCGAACTGGTCCTGGCCTCCACGGTGTCCCGCCTGGAACGCGGCCTGGACCTGGGCCAGTCGCTGTTCGACCGGCACCCGTACGTGATCGTCTCCACCGACTTCATCAAGTCGACCCGGCACCGCGACGACTTCGTCCGACACTGCCCCGACCTGGTCATCGTCGACGAGGCGCACACCTGCGTCGCGGCCGACGACAACACCTCCGCGCAGAATCAGCTCCGCTTCGAGCTGCTGCAACGGGTCGCCGCCGACGCCGAGCGGCACCTGCTGCTGGTGACCGCCACCCCGCACAGCGGCAAGGAGGGCGCCTTCCGCAACCTGCTCGGCCTGGTCAAGCCGGAACTCGCCGCCGTCGACCTGGGCTCCGACGCGGGCCGCCGGGCACTCGCCCCCTACTTCGTGCACCGCAAGCGCGCCGACGTGCGCCAATACCTCACCCGCTCCGACGGGCTACCCGACGACACCCTGTCGGAAAAGACGTCGTTCCCCACCGACCGGCACTTCAAGGACGAGACGTACAAGCTCTCCCCGGCGTACCGGGCGCTGCTCGACGACGCCATCGCGTACGCCAGCGAGCGGGTGACCGCCGCGGACCGGCAGGGCCGGAGGGAGGCCCGGATCGCCTGGTGGTCGGCGATCGCGCTGCTGCGATCCCTGGTGTCGTCGCCGCGTGCCGCCGCACAGACCCTGCGCACCCGGTCGGCGACCGTGGCGGCCGGCAGCGCCGAGGAGGCCGACCGGCTCGGCACCCCGTTGACCAGCGACTCGTCCGACAACGACGCCCTCGAAGGTCTCGACGTCGCCCCCGGTGCGGCGACCGGCGACCTGGCCGGGGGTGTCGACCGGGGCGGCGCGCGGCTCGCCGAGCTGGCCGAGCAGGCGGCGAAGCTGGAGGGCCCCACCGAGGACCGCAAGCTCGCGGCCCTGGTCACCCACCTCAAGGCCCTGCTCAAGGACGGCTACCACCCGATCGTGTTCTGCCGCTACATCCCCACCGCCGAGTACGTCGCCGAGCACCTCGACGGCAAGCTCGGCCGCAAGACGGTGGTGCACGCGGTCACCGGCACGCTCTCCCCACAGCAGCGCATCAACCGCATCGAAGAGCTTGCCAGGGCGGCCGGCGACGACCCGGCCGCCCGCCGGGTGCTGATCGCCACCGACTGCCTCTCCGAGGGCGTGAACCTGCAACACCACTTCGACGCGGTCGTGCACTACGACCTGGCCTGGAACCCCACCCGCCACGACCAGCGGGAGGGCCGGGTCGACCGGTTCGGCCAGAAGCGCGACGTCGTCAAGGTCATCACCCTTTACGGCGGTGACAACGGCATCGACGGCAAGGTCCTCGACGTCCTCATCCGCAAGCACCGACAGATCCGCAAGGACCTCGGCGTCTCCGTCTCCGTGCCCGACGAGGCGTCCTCCGGGGTGACCGACGCGATCGTCGAGTGGGTGCTGCTGCGCGGCCAGCAGGCCGAACGCGGCGAACAGGGCAGCCTCTTCGACGCCGACGAATACCGGGCCCTCGACCGCAGGGCCGCCACCCTGGCCGCCGACTGGCAGTCCGCCGCCGAGCGGGAGAAAACGTCCCGCTCCCGGTTCGCCCAGCACGCCATCCGGCCGGAGGAGGTGGCCGTCGAGGTCGCCGCCGTCCGCGACACCCTGGGTCGGGCGGGGGAGATCCGAGCCTTCGTACGCCAGTCACTGCGCGCCCTCGACGGCATCCTGCGCGACGACCCGGCCCGGCCCGGCGACTTCACCGCGGACGTCAGCGGCACCCCCGCCGGCCTGCGCGACGCCCTCGCCCCGGTGCTCGGCGGCGACGTGGTCGAACTCGGCCGTCCGGTGCCGGTCCGCGACACGGCGGCTGTCGACCGGGGCGAGGTGGCGCTGGTGCGCACCGACCCGGCGGTGGCGGCCCTCGCCGGGTACGTCCTCAACGCCGCCCTGGACGAGCAGGCCCCCGGCCCCCGTCCGGCACGGCGCTGCGGCGTGATCCGCACCCGGGCCGTCACCGCCCGCACCACCCTGCTGGTGGTCCGCTACCGCTTCCACCTCACCCTGCCGTCGCGCACCGGCACCCGGCAGCTCGTCGCCGAGGACGCCCGGCTGCTCGCCTTCGCCGGGGCACCTACCAACGCCCGCTGGCTGCCCGCCGACGACGCCTTCGCGCTGCTCGACGCCACCGCCGACGTCAACACCGACCCCGGCTTCGGCGAACGCACCATGAAGCAGATCCTCGCCGACCTGCCCGTCGTAGCCGACCACCTCACCGGCTACGGCCAGGAGTTGGCCGCCGAACTGCTCGCCTCGCACCGCCGGGTACGCAGCGCCTCCGGCGAGATCGTCCGGGGCCTCACCGTCACCGCCCAGGACGGCGCCGACGTGCTCGGCGCGTACGTCTACCTGCCTGCCCCCACCGCAGGAGGCCCCGCCTGATGTCCGCCACCGCCCGCAACCAGGTCTTCACCGCCGTGCACACCATCGGCGGCCTGCTCCCCGCCGACATGCTGGTCCGCATCGCCGAAGGCAGGGACGTCCCCGGCAGCAAGCCCGCCGACTACCGGGTGGTCGGCGCCCGCTCGGTCCGCGACGACGCCGAACGGCACTGGGAGTGGCTCAAGTCGGTGTGGAAGGACCTGCGCGGCAACCTGCCCGCCGCCCCGGAGGCCGACACCCCCGCCGACCCGACCGGCCGCGCCGTCACCCAATGGCTGGAACCGCTGCTCGACGCGTTCGGCTTCGGTGCCCTCACCCCCATCGGGGCCACCGGCATCACCTCCGACGACGGCGGCAAGACCTTCTCGATCAGCCACCGCTGGCAGCACGTCCCGATCCACCTGGCCCGCTGGAACGCCATCCTGGACAAACGCCCGGCCGGCGGCGGCGTCCCGCCGCAGTCGCTGGTGCAGGAGTGCCTGAACCGCTCCGACGCCCACCTGTGGGGGGTGCTCACCAACGGCCGGCAGCTCCGGCTGCTGCGCGACTCCAACGCCCTCGCCACCGCCGCCTACGTCGAATTCGACCTGGAAGCCATCTTCGACGGCGAACTGTTCAGCGAGTTCGTGCTGCTCTACCGACTGCTGCACGTCTCCCGCTTCGCGGTGGGGGAGGAGGCCGCCCCGTCGACCTGCTGGCTGGAAAAGTGGCGCGCGGAAGCGATCACCTCCGGCGTGCGCGCCCTGGACCACCACCGCGAGGCGGTCAGAAGCGCCATCATGACGCTGGGCACGGGGTTCCTCAGGCACCCGGCCAACGGCGAACTGCGGCGCACGCTCGACGTGGACGAGTACCACGGCGCGCTGCTGCGCCTTGTCTACCGGTTGATCTTCCTTTTCGTCGCCGAGGATCGCGACGCCCTGCATCCGCCGGACACCAGCGAGGAAACCCGCGACCGGTACGCGACGTACTTCTCCTCCGCGCGACTGCGCCGCCAGGCGCTGCGGCGGCGCGGCACCGCCCACGCCGACCTCTACCAGGCGCTGCGAATCGTCCTCGACGCGCTCGGCCGCCTGGACGGCCGCCCAGAGTTGGGACTGTCGGGCCTCGGCGGGCTCTACGACGACACCGACGCCGACAAGCCCTTGCGCGGGATGTCGCTCGCCAACGCCGACCTGCTGGCCGCGGTGCGGTTCCTCTGCCGGGTGCGCGACGGCGGCTCGGGCCGCTGGCGTCCAGTGGACTACCGCAACATGGGGGCCGAGGAACTCGGCTCCATCTACGAATCGTTGCTGGAATCGGTGCCGAAGCACAGCGCCGTCGACAGCACCTTCGAGTTGGTCGACCGGGCTGGCAACGACCGCAAGAAGACCGGCTCCTACTACACCCCGAGTTCCCTGATCGAAACCCTGCTCGACTCCACGCTCGACCCGGTCATCGACGACGCCCAAAAGCGCGGCGAGGCGAAGGCATCGGCCGCCGGCAGGCCCGACGCCGCCGACAGCATCGTCGACGAGTTGCTGTCGCTGACGGTTTGCGATCCGGCCTGCGGCTCCGGCCACTTCCTGGTCGCCGCCGCCCGCCGGATAGCCAAACGCGTGGCGTCCGTCCGACAACGCAACCCGGAACCGACGGTCAAGGCTGTGCAACACGCCCTGCACGAGGTGATCGGACGCTGCCTCTATGGCGTAGACCTCAACCCGATGGCCGTCGAACTCGCCAAGGTGTCGCTTTGGCTGGAGGCGCTGGAGCCGGACCGGCCGTTGGACTTCCTGGACGCGCACATCAAGCACGGCAACGGGCTGATCGGCGCGACCCCGGCCCTGATCCGGGACGGCATCCCCAGCAAGGCGTTCAAACCGGTCGAGGGCGACGACCCCACGTGGGCGCGGTTGCTGGAGAAGCGCAACGAGACCGAACGGCAGGAGCATCCTGTCCTCTTCGGGCTCGACCAGGGCATGACGCTTACCAACGTCACCTTCGCGGACGCGCTGCGCCGCATCCACGACGCCGCCGCCGGCAACCTCAGCGACGTCCGCGAGCGGGCCGCCGACTACCACGACTGGGCGGCCTCGTCGGAGTACGTGCACGCCAAGCATGTAGCCGACGCCTGGTGCGCGGCGTTCGTTTGGCACAAGGCCCAGGACCAGCCGCCGGCCATCACCCACGAGGTGTTCGGCGTGTTGCGCGACCCGGCCGGACCGGGCGCTCCGCAAGGCATCTACGACGAGATCACCCGGCTACGGGAGGCGTACACCTTCTTCCACTGGCACCTTGAGTTCCCCGACATCTTCGTGGTGCCCGACGAATCCGACTCACGCGCCGACCTGGACCCGATCACCGGCTGGTCGGGCGGCTTCTCCTGCGTCCTCGGCAACCCGCCCTGGGACAAGGTCGACTTCGAGGACAAGAAGTACTTCAGCGTGGTCGACCCGTCCATCGCCGCTATCGCCGGCACCGCTCGGCGTGCACGAATCGCCGCGTGGGCCGCAGAGTTCCCGGAGTCAGGCGAGCGCTACCGAGCGGCCCGTAGAAGAGTTAAGTCGACCTTCCACTTTGCAGGTGATTCCGGGGCTTTCCCGCTCTGCGCAAGGGGCCTCACGGTCAAGGGCGTCAACTCGCTCCAGACGGACCAACTCTTCACCGAGCGGTTCGGCGCAATCGTTGCACCGGAGGGCCGCTTCGGCGGTGTCATCCCGACGGCCATCGCGACGGGTGCCGGTTCCCAACACTTGTTCAGTAATCTCAGCAGTAGCGGCCGTGTGGCATCGCTGTACGACTTCGAGAACCGCAAGCCAGTGTTCGTGGGCGTGCACTCCAGTTACAAGTTCTGCCTCCTGTCCGCCACGGGGCGAGGCTTGACCGAGCCGGCCGCCCGGTACGCGTTCTTTCTCGAAGACCCGACGGACCTTGACGACGCCGATCGAGTCTTCGCCCTGGCCCCCGAAGAGATCACCCTGATCAACCCGAACACTGGCACGCTGCCAGTCTTCCGTAGTCGCCGAGACGCGGACTTGACGGCGGCCATCTACCGTCGCATTCCGGTGCTGTGGTCTGAGCGCGGACGGGGCTCTAACCTCTGGAGGCTGTCCTTCAAGCGGCTTTTCGACATGACCGATGACTCCGATCTCTTCAGGAGTCGAGAGCAGTTGGAGGCTGAGGGCTGGGAGCTGCACGGCAACGTCTTCGTCCGAGGCGAGGAGCGGATGCTGCCGCTGTATGAGGCAAAAATGGTCAGCTATTTCAACCACCGAGCCGCTGATGTGGTGAAGAGCTTGACCGCGCTCAATCGGCAGAACCAGCCGCGCTATCTCTCCGTAGATGATCTTCGGGACCCGTATCGGTGCGGGGTGTCGCAGAATTGGGTTGCCGAAGATGGCTTGATCTCGACTCAGCGAAACGGCGCAGACGTATCGGTTCCTGCTGTTCGTCGTCGGCTGAAGGATATGGGATGGGAGAGGGAATGGCTTTGCGGCTGGTGTGACGTAACTGCCTCAACTAATGAGCGAACCGCAATCCCTGCCCTTATTCCGCTCGTGGCCGTCGGGCATACCTTTCCGCTGATGTTTCCGGATGTATCTTCAGGTCTAGTTGCCGTCCTCGTTGCAGCTCAATCATCCCTCGTTTTTGATTTCGTGAGCCGCCAAAAAACCAGCGGTGTCCACATGGCTCTGATGACGTGGAAGCAGCTTCCGGTTCCTGAGCCAAAGGTGCTGGAACCGCACGCACCCTTCATCTTGGTTCGAGTGCTCGAACTCGTTTACACCGCGTATGACATGGTTCCGTTGGCGAGAGACCTGGGTGACCGAGGCGAGCCGTTCTGCTGGGACGAGACCCGCCGGACCCAAATCCGTGCCGAATTGGATGCTTACTTCTTCCACTTGTACGGCATCAAGCGTGACGACGTCGACTACATCATGGAAACATTTCAGACAGCGAATGGCGGATTAAAGCATAATGAGATCGCAAAATACGGTTCATACCGAACGAAGGACTTGATGCTTGCTGAGTTTGACCGTATGACTGCAGTTGGATTGAGTGCAACAAGCCCGCTGATTGACGGCCAGAATTACGTGTCAGCTCTAAGGCTCCCGCCGGGGAGTGGTCCGAGGTTTAAGGCAAATCCCGGCATCCCCACTGTGTCTTAGCGTAGTTCTTCCTCTCCTGCAAACGCTGCGCCACATCGCTGTCTCGGCGGCGATGAGCTTGCTGTGCGAAGTTGCTTAAATAGATTCTGGAGTCCGGCGTGATTGTAGCTGAAGTAGACTGGAAAATTGTCCGGCCCACGCTTCTTGGTGTGGGCGCGGGCGTGCTGCTTCTTCATGTTTTTTACCTGGCGGTAAGGACGGAGTGGCCGGTTAAATATGCAACACTAGCTGTTAGTGACTACGGTGTTGTGGTCAATCGAGGCTTTGCGCGTTACCTGGTTTTTGCGCTTGGCCCAACGTATCTCGTGACCTTGCTCGTCTCCACGACTGTCGGACGATTCGGTGGACATTCTGTCTTTTGTGCACTGAGCGTTGGTCTAATTCACGCGGCCCGAACGCTGGGCGTTCTTATCTTCAATAGCTTGAGGATGCGAAGTTCGAGGCTGCGGATTCCGACGGTTGTTTTCTCTGCACTCTCATCTTTGGGGCTCTTGGTGGTCAGCTTCCTTGGCGGTCTTGGCCCTGGTCGGGCAGTAATCGTGGTTCCACCCTTAGATGAATTCTTCAAAGCGTTCT
Organism: Micromonospora sp. DT44; assembly: GCF_049841635.1. NCBI lineage: Bacteria > Bacillati > Actinomycetota > Actinomycetes > Micromonosporales > Micromonosporaceae > Micromonospora > Micromonospora sp. DT44. The sequence continues at coordinate 26,017 of NZ_JBNCKS010000010.1, forward strand.
GGACTGCGGCATTTGTGGCGGTCGTGGCCGTTATGGCGCTTCGTGATAACGGTAGGCAGCGTGATATTGAGGAGATTGTTGAACGGTCTCGACGGGAGGTGGGGGACAAGCTGCTGCGGTGCGGCCGACAAACCGCTGCGGAGTTTGATGCTGATCCAATGCTAGTGGAGGCTGTCCTCTTGGCGGAGAACCTGGAGAGGCCGAGGTGGTTTCGCGGCCTTGAGCGCTTGAAGGGACGAGTTTTCCCTTCCGGCACTTACGGGGTGATGCAGGTTTGGGCGGGAAAACCGATTTCCGATAAGGAGTCTATTCGAGTTGCTGTGCGCCAGCATTTGGGTGGAATCAATGGCTCTATGATTTGCAGCGGAGATGGTTACGTAGATAACGATAGGCTTTCGGACGCGCTGAGATCGTACAACCCGAATAGATCATTCATTGACCTCGCTTCCGACATTTTCACGTTCATATATGACCCCGACGACTATCGGGTTCTGGGTATTGGAATGGGGCAGAGCGATTCTACTGAGCCTGTTGAGGTGGATCAAGATAGTCGCGTATTTGTCGATAAGCCTTACGAGGCTCACGCATTGAATTTGATGCGGCAAGCAATGTGCGCCGCTTCGAAGGCTCCGCCTGAGTCGATAGCGAGGATCAGTATGGCCCTGGCTTCCTATCAGGAAGACCTCGAGAAGTGTGGGCGCTTCAATGCGGATACGGAGGCACAGGTGAGCAGTATAAGCGCGGATGGTAAATTATAGCGAGAAGAGCGGTGAAGGATCATTCCTACGCCACGACGTAAGGGCTGGCCACTCATCGACCCAATTAAGGGCGCTAAAATTCGAGTGCAATTCGGAGTATGAGGGAACCCGAGATTCTTAGGTGCTTCCTCGCGCCGCCTGCGCCAGACATCGGAGCCGGCCTCAGGGTCTGTTGTTATGGGGTCTAGTCCGCTTGGTCAGCCACGAAGACGCCCAGCCCTTGTCGTCCGATGAGTTCTCCGGACTCGATCATGGAGTCGACGGCCCTCCGGACGGTCGCGGAACTCGTGGAGTGTTGGTCCATGAGTTCCCGTGTGGTCGGGATCTTTTCGCCCCGCTTCAGTAATCCGGCCTTGATCCTAGCCCTCAGATCATCACGGATGGATCTCCAGAGGGGCTGGGCGTAGGGCATACCCCGATGTCACCACCGGCGAAGCGGCGGTAGACGAGCAACCCAAGGTTTGCTAGGAATGCTGGGAACGTGGAGTAAGCTTCGGGCAAACCCGGGGAGGCGGCGTGGGTGGGCGGTGGAAGTGGTTCTTGCGGGCCGGACAGGTTGCGGTGGACCTGACCGGGCAGGTGGTGCCCGACGGGGACGAGCCGGGGCGCTGGCGGCGGAAGACGGTCGAGAACGTCGTACCCGATGGGGTCCAGACCTCGCGGTGCGACGGCGCGGTCGTCTACGAGTGGCCCGCGCGGCGGCGGGCGGCGGGCGGGCTCAACCAGCGGGCGGACCGCTACCGGGCGCAGCCGCCCGGCCAGCGGCGGCGCGAGGGTTCCGATGGTTGACGCTACGGGCTCGACGGTGCCGCGTCGGCAGCTCGGGCGGATGCTGCGGGATCTTCGCGCCGAGGCGTGCATGACGCTGGACGCCGTGGCCGAGGCGGTGCAGTGCAGCCGGCAGAAAATGTGGCGGGTCGAGAGCGGCCTCGGCCCGGTGCGCGGGGTCGACGTGCGGGCCATGTGCGAGCTGTACGGGGCGCGGCCCGAGCTGACCGCCGCGCTCGTCGCCCTGGCGGGGGAGACGCGGGCGAAGGGCTGGTGGCACGCCTACGGCGACCCCGTACCCGACTGGTTCGACCTGCACGGCGGCCTGGAGTCCGCCGCGTGCCGGCTCCGCGAGCACGCCGGGGCGCTGGTCCCCGTGCTGTTGCAGACCCGGGGGTACGCGTCGGAGACCTGCCCGCGCCGGCCCGGCGCGACCGACGAGGAGCGGGAACGCCTGGTCGAGGCGCGGCTGCGGCGGCAGGGCCTGCTCCGGCGGCGGCTGCCCCGACCGCCCCGGTTCGAGGTGATGCTCTCCGAGGCGGTGCTGCTGCGGGTGGTGGGTGGCGTGGCGGCCATGGCCGAACAGCTCCGGCGCCTGGAGGCGGCGAGCCGGTTGCCGCAGGTGTCGATCCGGGTGCTGCCACTCGCCGCCGGCGCACGCGACGGGGCGCTCGCCGGATCGTTCGTGATGCTGGACTTCCCGCTCGGCCTGCGCGTCGACCCCGACCCGTCGGTAGTCTACCAGGAGTCGTTGACCGGGGCGCTGTACCTCGATCGGCCGGCAGAGCTTGCCGCGTACGAGCAGGTCTGGGCCGGCCTCGACGCGCTGGCCCTGGGCGAGGAGGAGTCCCGCCGGCTGATCGTCAAGATCGGCGAGGAAATGCACTCCGATTGAGCGTCGAGTGATCGGGGCGTCGCTCGGCGTTGCGCCCGGTGCTGCGTCGCTCGGCGCGTACCCTTTCTGGACCGGCAGCGCGAAGCGCGGAGGAGGTGACGATGGCGACTGATGATTCGTCGGCTGTCGACCTGACGCTGCGGGCGGTGGGGCCGGCTACGGAGGGCGGTCGCCTGCCGCTCGCCGAGCTGTCCCGGCTGGCGAGCGGGTTGCAGGCGGCCCTGGAGTTGCTGGCGCTGAGTATTGCCGGCAAAACCACCGGTCCCGGTCGTCGGCCTCGCGAGATCGTGGACGCGGTACGGCTCGACTTCGTCGGATTCCGAGCGGGTTCGGCGTTGCTGGACATCGCGCGAACCGGGCAGCTCTCGCTCGACGAAGGAGTGTTGGAACAGGCGCTGACGGCGCTGGAAGAGGGCACGAACCGTCTCCGTGAACGGCCGGAGGTCCTGCCACCTCACTTCGGCCCGCAGGTGCTCAATCAGCTTCGCAGTCTGACCGGTGGGATCAGCGCCAGGGGCGTCACCCGGGTGGAGCTTTGGCAGGGCGACCGCACCCGGTTCGTGATCGACGAAGCGCTACACCGAGCCGTCCGCCGGACTTCGCTTGAAAAGATCGCCCAGGAATCGACGATCGTCGGCCGCCTGCACATGGGAGATTTTTCCCCCGCAACCCTGCGCTGCCGGATCGACACCTACGCCGGAAGTATCCTCTGTGACTTTGACTCTGACCTACGGGACGCCGTGCTGGACGCGATGGACCAGGTGGTGATGGCAGAAGGCGTCGCCGAGCTTGAACCCAACGGCACGACAATCCACATTCTGCACCTGTCGAGCCTGCACAGGCTCGACTCTGCCGAGCCGAAAAGCCTGGACGACATCGCCAGGGCGCAGGGTGTGACGCCGGTTCGTTCGGTCGACGAGCTACGGGGGGCACCGATCGGCGACATGAACGACTTTCTGGCCGCGCTGCGTTCGGCCAGAGGTGAGGGTGAAGACCAGTGAAGCGGGTCCTCGTCGACACTGATGCGTTCTCGACCATCTGGCAGGGAACCGATGACCACCTCGCTCAGCAGTTGATTGGCTCGACGCCCATCCTCAGCTTCGCGACCGTCGCCGAGCTGCACTACGGCGCGGCGAAGGCGGGATGGGGCGACCGTCGTGTCCTGGCCCTCGACGAGGCCGTCCGGCGCTACGTGGTGGCCCCCTATGACCAGGAACTGGCCCGGCTGTGGGGACGGCTCAAGGCGCAGGCCCAGTCCGCCGGCCATGCGCTTGGGCAGACGGCGCAGACCAACGATCTTTGGATCTGTGCTACCGCGATCCGCTACGAGGCTCCGCTGCTGACATTGAATCGCAGGCATTTCGACAGTTTCCCCGGGCTCGTCGTACTGCCGTGAAGCACTTCCGCGCTAGAGCGGAGTGAACGACGGTGGGGTGCGCCAGGCTCCCTCAACCTGATCTCCATGTGGGGTGTTGCTTAAACGACCGCCGTGCGGAATGACGAGCGGTCTCAGCGCCGCCGGGCGCTGTCGACTATCCGACGCGGCAACTTCCCGTGTGTGTTGCCCGCGGGTCTGTTGATCTGGTTGTGTTGCCGGCTTAGGGCGAGGTCCGAATAGGACGGGAGCGGGATGGTCGCGGCGCAGGAAACGACGTTGCAGGGTCTGCTGGAGGGGGCGAAGCAGTATCACGTGCCGCTCTACCAGCGGACCTATTCGTGGACCGAGCTTCACCTCGAACGGATCTGGGACGACGTCTGCCAGCTCGCCAGGGACCGGGTCGAGCACCCGACCGCCACCCACTTCATCGGTTCGCTGGTGCTCGCGCCCAGCCCGGCCATGGGTCCGGTCGGCGTCGCCGAATACCTGGTGGTGGACGGCCAGCAGCGGTTGACCACGCTGACACTCCTGCTGTGCGCCATCCGCGACCGCCGGGCCGAGCGCGAGAGTCCGAAACACCGGCTCCGGCTGGACCAGCAGTACCTGACCAACCCGTTCGAGGAGCAGCGCTGGTTGAAGCTGGTCCCCACCCAGGCGGACCGGGACGCGTACGCGGCCTGCGTGAAGTCGACGCCGCACGCCGGCGGGGACAACCCGGTGGGTCGCGCTTACCGGTTCTTCGCCAAGAGGCTGGCGACCATCGGCACCACCGAGGAGCCGGTCGCCATCGAGCAGATCGAGAGCGCCGTGATCACCGGACTGGCGTTGGTGGCGATCACCGCCAAGGCCGGTGACAACGTCTACCGGATCTTCGAGTCGCTGAACAACACCGGGCTGACGCTCACCCAGGCCGACCTGCTGCGTAACTACATCTTCATGCGGCTGCCCAACCGGGGACACGCCGTCTACGAATCGCTCTGGCTGCCACTGCAGCAGCGGCTAACCCCGATGGAGCTGGTCCTGCTCTTCTGGCTCGACCTGGTCCACCGCGACCCGAAGGTCAAGCAGACCGACACGTACTCGACCCAGCAGGAACGCCTCGAAAAGCTTCGAACCGAAGCGGACGTCGAGGCCGAGGTGCAGCGATTCAGCCGGCTCGGGGCGCTGCTGCGGGTGATCCTGCACCCCGGCGAGGAGCAGGACCCGGGCGTACGGCGGCGGCTGGAGCGGCTCAGCGCGTGGGGCACCACCACGGTCTACCCGCTGCTGCTGCACCTGCTCGATCGACGGGACCAGGGCACGGCGACCTCCGAGCAGATCGCCTCCGCGATGTTGTACCTGGAGAGCTTCTTCGTCCGGCGGCTGCTGATCGGCCGGAGCACCATGAACATCAACCGCATCCTGCTCGCCGTGGTCACCGAGATGGACCGGGACCTACCGGTCCACGAGGCGGTGCGGAGGTACCTGTCGACGGGCCGCAAGCACTGGGCCACCGACGCGAGCCTGCGTGCCCTGGTACGGACCATCCCGTTCTACCTCAACGGCCGGGCCAGCCAGCGCAGCCTCGTGCTGCGCTGGCTGGAGGAGTCCTACGACAACAAGGAACCGGTGGCGCTGGAGAAGCTGACCATCGAACACGTACTGCCGCAGACGCTCAGCGGCGAGTGGGCGCAGATGCTCGCCGCCGACCTCGACACGCACGAGACCTCCGACGAGGCCCACGAGGCGCTCGTGCACACCCTGGGAAACCTCACCCTCACCGGCTACAACTCGGAGCTGAGCAACAAGCCGTTCGCCGTGAAGCGGATCGCTCTGGCGAAGAGCGGTATCCGGCTGAGCAGGGAAATCGCCGACCAGCAGCGGTGGGGCGGCTCGGAGATCCTGGCGCGGGCCGACGTCCTCGCCGAACGAATCATCACCATCTGGCCAGGTCCCACACAGGAGAGCGGTAACCAGTCCGACGTGCCCTGGGACGTACTGGCGAAGGCCCTCGCCGAGCTGCCAACCGGCTCGTGGACCACCTACGGTGACCTGGCCGCCCTGATCGGTACGGCGCCACAACCGGTGGGGAACCGGCTGGCCAATCATCCGACCCCGAACGCCCACCGGGTGCTCCAGGCCGGCGGGATCGTCGCGGGAAACTTCCGGTGGGTCGAACCGGACCGTACCGACGACCCACGGGAGGTGCTCCGCGCCGAGGGGGTTACGTTCGACCAGCACGGCCGCGCCGACCATGCGCAGCGCATCGGCACCGAGGAGTTGGCACAGCTCGCCGGCATCACGGCTGAGGAACTGCCGGAGCGGATCCCCCGACCCCGGCCGGGCCAGAGCGGCACCTACGCCGACCGGTTCCTCGAACAGGTCACCGCTATGCAGAGTCCGGCGGTGGCCACCGCCACGGTCGTCCTGCTTGAGGCCTGGACCGCGATGGGCGGCACGCTGTCCTACGGCACCGGCGCGGAGACGTCCTGCTTCCTGATGGCCCGGCGCAGAGAGCACGAGCTGGGCAGCATCTGGCCAGCGGTGATCTACCCGGGCGGGAAGTTCGAGGTGGTGTTCCAGCATCTCAGCGTCCGCACGCCGTTCAACGACATCGCCCTGCGGGAGGAGCTTCGGCAGCGGCTCAACCAGATGCCGGGGGTGAACATCGCCGCCACCAAGCTCACCCTGCGGCCAGGCTTCCCCCTGACGGTTCTCGCGGATGCCGACGCCCGCGAGGCGCTGCTCGACCATCTGCTGTGGTTCTACGACCAGGCGCAACTGTCCCCGTCGGACGAGCTGGTCACCGACTAGGCACCCCTGACCGCCACCCCTCGACCCGTCACCCCGGAGGCCCACCGGTGCCCCAGCTCGCCTTCGCCAACAGCTTCTGGCAGAGCTTCGACGTCCTGGAGAGGCCGATCAAGGCCGGCGTACGCAAGGCGATGGAGAAGTTCCAGCAACTCACCATCGCCGAGCTGCACTCCGACAAGGGACTGCACCTGGAGTCGGTGCACAACGCCCGGGACTCGCGCATGCGGACCATCCGGATCAACGACTTCTGGCGTGGCGTCGTGCTCGCCCCCGACGACGGTAGCGACACGTTCCTGCTGCTCAACGTCGTGCCGCATACCTGGGCGGCGAAACGCCTCTACACCGTCAACACGGCGACTCTGCGCACGGTTCAATCTCCTGCTGAAAACGGTGTACGACGAGCTGACCGCCGCCGGTGTGCCGGCGGTGTGGGTGCGCGATCAGCCCAGTGCAGACGTTGAAGGCGTACGGCTCGCCACCATGCACGCGATGAAAGGCCTCGAATTCCGCTGTGTTGCAGTGGCGGGAGCCACGGTGAGGGCGGTTCCCTTCGCAAAGGAGGTCACGCCCAGCGAGGTCGACCAGCTGCAACACGACAGCGACCTACTCCGGGAACGCTGCCTGCTCTTCGTCGCGAGCACCCGCGCCCGGGAGGCGCTGCATGTGTCGTGGAGCGGCCAGCCCAGCCCGTTCCTGTCGTTCGTGTCCAGCTGATGCGCTCGCCGCGAAGCGGCCGGACGCCCTCTGCGGCGGCCTCCCGGAGCAACAGGTGGATGACGTGGGAGAGCGGCGGTCCCAAGAGCGTCGAGAGCGCCTGCGTGAACTGCGGCGACGCCGTCCACGGCCGGGCCAACTCCCAGCACCGCGGACCCGACGTCGCCTGGTTCGTGCACTGTCGTCCCTGCGCGAAACTGGTCGCGGACCAGATGGAACCCCTTGCGGTTCTCCCGCCCGGCAGCGGCGTCGACCTGCACCGGTGCCGACAGTGCGGCAACCACCGGGTTTGCCGCAGGGGTTGGCGTACCCGCTGCCACATCTGCCTCGACGAGCGTTCAGCGGGATTCGCGGTGAGCGCCGGCCAAGAGCTGCTCTCCCGCCTGCCCGAGGAGCCCGAACTGGCCCACAAGCTACGTCAGTTCGCCGGCCTGACCACCACCGATGCCGTCCCGCCGCGAGTCGCCGCCGAGTACTAGGCCGCCGTTGCGCTCGGCACCGACCTCGACCGCCGCCGCCGTGACGGCTGGACCGACGTGGCCGGCGACGTCCACGGCCTGCCCTGGTTCGGGCGACGGATGCAGTCGGCGTCCCACGGGACCTGGGGCGTGCACGTCCATTGCGGTTCCTGGCAACGTCTCACGGTTCGCTGCTTCGCGTGTCCGCCGGAGGCCGGCGACCGCTCGTTCACCGCGTTGCGGGACACGCCGTACCTGCTCTATCTCGTTCGGTATCGCGGGTTGCTGAAGTTCGGTGTCGGCGGGGGTACCTCGGGTGCGGGAACACCTCCGGGCGGGCGCCGAACTGGTGGAGGTCCTCGAAGCCCGACACGCTGACGTCATCGACGCGGAGGCGATCCTCAAGCGGCGCAAGCGGGAGGCCGCCGTGCCGCTGCGGGTGTGGCGGCCGTGGCGGATGCCGACCAGTTTCGGCAAGGGCACCGAGGTGGTCTACACCGGTGCGCGAATCCGGTTGGCGGACGTCCTGCCGAACGGCGTCGACGTCCGAGACCGCTTCGTGCGCTAGGCGCGCGGCAGCCAGACGCCATCGGCCTGGGCTTTGCTCCACACGACCAGGTTGGGATACGTCCGCCGACGCCGCCATCGCAACCGGGGATGCGGAGCCCGACGGCCTGAGCGATGCGGTCCGCCGTCATCCCACCCTGGGCGAGCCAGACCATGAGCCGGGTCGCGATGATCGCGTGGTGGCGCTGCTGACCCGGCGTAGCAGGTCGACATAGGCGGCTCGGGTGGTCTCCAGGATCTGCCGGGCGGTGTGTGCCGCGGAATGCTGGCGGACCCGTTCGTCGAGGCGACGCCCCACCGCGTCCAGCGCGGCGTCGTCCGCCCACACGCCCCCGGGAAACATCGGCGCCCATCACCGTCGAACCGTCATCACGTTACCAACCGGTGGTGCTGCGTGTCGTCCCCGCGAGGGGCAGACTACGTCGCTCAGAGCCAGCCGTTGGCGCGCGCGGTGCGGGCCGCCTCGATGCGGTTGCGGGTGGCGGTCTTGCCGATGGCCGCGGACAGGTAGTTGCGCACGGTGCTCTCGGACAGGTGCAGCGCGGCGGCCATGTCGGCGACGGTGGCGCCGTCCACGGCGGCGACCAGCACCTCGCGCTCCCGATCGGTGAGCGGGTTCGGGCCGGCCGCGAGGGCGGCGGCGGCCAGCGCCGGGTCGATCACCCGCTCGCCGGCCAGCACCCGTCGGACGGCCACCGCCAGCTCCTGCACCGGCCCGTCCTTGACCAGGAAGCCATGGGCGCCGGCCTCCATGGCCCGGCGCAGGTAGCCGGGCCGGCCGAAGGTGGTCAGGATCAGCACCCGGCAGGACGGTAACTGGTCGCGCAGCGCGGCGGCCGTGTCGAGGCCACTGCCGTCGGGCATCTCGATGTCCAGCAGCGCCACGTCGGGGCGTACCCGAAGAGCCTCGCGCGTGGCCTGGGCCCCGGTCGCGGCCTCGGCCACGACCTCGATGTCGGGTTCGAGGTTCAACAGCAGGGCCAGCGCGCCGCGCATCATGCCCTGGTCCTCGGCGAGCAGGAGCCGGATCACGACGCCCACCGTCCGGTGGGAGTGTGAGGGAGTCGGGCGGTGAGCAGCAGGCCGCCGTCGCGCGCCGGGCCGACGTGCAGCGTCCCGCCGGCCTGCGCCAACCGCTCGGTGAGACCGCGTAGGCCGTTGCCGTACTGCGGCCGGCCACCCACCCCGTCGTCGCGGATGGTCAGCACCGCCTCGTCGGTGTCGGCGGTGACCTCGATGTCGCACCGCGACGCCCGGCTGTGCCGCACGACGTTCGTCACCCCTTCCCGCAGCACCCAACCGAACGCGTCGTCGGCCTCCACCCCGAGCTGCCGGTCGCCACCCTTGACGCTGACGGCGATCCCGACGTCGGCCAGGGCCGTACGGACGCCGTCGAGTTCCCGGGCGAAGCTGCGTTCCCGGTAGCCGGTGACCGCCTCGCGCACCTCGGCGAGCGCCGTACGACCGATCCGTTCGATGTCCGTCGCCTCGGCGACGACCCGCTGCGGATCCGTCGGGGCGAGCCGGCGCACCACCTCCGCCTTGACCACCACCAGCGACAGCGTATGGCCCAGCAGGTCGTGCAGGTCCCGCGCGAAACGCAGCCGCTCCTGCTCCACCGCCGTGCGGGCCAGCTTCCGCTGGGTACGCCGCAACTCTTCCACCAGTCGGGCCGTGCGGGCGAACGCCAGCGTCACCGCGCCCGCGAGCACGGTGATCAGCGCCATCTGGGCGGTCTCGGTGGCCGGCAGCCGATGTGCCACACCGATCACCAGGACGGCCGCCGCCGATCCGCCGACCCAACCGAACCCCCAGGTCACGCGCACGAAGGCGACCGCGCCGGCCGCGGCGACGTACAGGAACAGGACCAGCCAGCCCTCCGGCCCGCCGGCGTACGCCACCGCGAGCCCGACCCCGAGCAGCGCGAAGGCGACGAGTCCGGCGTGGTGCACGGCCGGCCGGACGGGCAGGTCGGCCACGGGTACGGCCACCAGGGCCAGGTAGAACAGCGCGAAGACGACGAGCCCCACCGCCGCCGGTGGTGCGGGGTGTACCTGCCCGCGTGCGATCGCGGCGGCCGGCGTCAGCAGCAGCCAGAGCCAGAGGGTGTGCGCGGCGACGAGCATCAAGCCTTGTCGGCGGGTCCCCCCGGACCCGGTCGCACCGGACGACATGGTGGACACCGTATCGGGGGTCACCGGTGAACGGTGGACCGCCGGTACGCCCACGCCGCCAGGGCCGTGAACGCCAACGTCCACCCGATGAGCACTGCGAGTCCCGACGGGGTGGGCGTCAGCCCGGCGGCCGAGCGCCAGCCGAGTTCCGCGAACCGGTACGTCGGCAGGGCGTGTGCCAGGTGACGCAGCACGGCGGGGAAGTACGCGACGGGCACCAGCAGGCCGCCCAGCACCGACAGGCCGAGGAAGGCGAGGAAGTTGACCGGCTGGGCGAGCTGCGGGCTGAGGCCGTACCCGATGGCGAGCCCGAGCAGCGCGAACGGCACCGTGCCGACCCACATCAGCAGCAGCAGCGCGACCCACCGCGCGGCCCCCAGCTCGACGTGGTGCGCGAGGCGTCCGGCGCAGCCGACGGCGATCACCGACGGCACCCCGCTGAGAGTGCAGACGAGGGCCTTCGCGGTCACCGCCCGCCAGGCGGGCAGTGGGGTGACGCGGAGCTGGCGCAACCAGCCCGACGCCCGCTCCTGCGAGACCGCGGACCCGACCGAGAGGACGCCCGCCACCGCGCCGTAGCCGGCCAGGCCGACCATGAGGGCCACCGCCGCGTCGAGGCCCTCCAGCCGGTCGCCGTCCAGACCGATCCCCGAGAAGATGAGGTACGTGACCACGGGCGTGAGCACGGTGAACAGCAGCAGCCGCGGGTCGCGGGCCAGTCGGCGCAGTTCGAATCGCAGGTACGCGCGCATGTCAGTGCTCCGTCGGTGTCGCGGTGAGAGTGAGGAAGGCGGCGTCCAGGGCGGCGGCGGTGACCTCCAGGCCCTGGAAGCCACGCGTGCCGGCCAGGGCGAGGACGGTGGCGTCGGCGTCGTCGGTGGTGAGCGCGGCCCGGCCGCCCCGGACCTGCACCGACCGGACCCCGGGGAGCGCGTCGAGGCCGTCGAGCGGCCCACCGGCGAGGTCGAAGGAGACGGTACGGCCGCCGGCCAGCGCGCGGATCTGGGCGGGCGGCCCGTCGGCCACGACCCGCCCCGCGGCGAGCACCACGACCCGGTCGGCGAACTCGTCCGCCTCGTGCAGGTGGTGGGTGCTGAACAGGACGGTGTGCCCGTCGGCGGTGTACCGGTCGATGGCCGCCCAGAACGCCTGCCGGGCGGCGACGTCCAGCGCGGCGGTGGGTTCGTCGAGGACCAGCAGGTCCGGGTCGCCGGCCAGCGCGAACGCGAACCGTGCGCGCTGCTGCTCGCCGCCGGAGAGTTTGTCGAGGCGGCGGCCGGCGCGCTCGGTCAGCCCGGCCAGCACCAGCACCTGGTCGGTGGCCATCGTTCGCGGGTAGAGGGCCCGAGCCAGGTCGACGACCTCGCGGACGGTCGCGCTGGACGCCCAGCCGGCGTCCTGGAGCATGGCGCCTACCTGTCCCGCCCGGACCGCCTCGGCCGGCGCCCGACCGAACAGACTCACGGTGCCGCTGTCGGGTCGGTCCAGACCCAGCATGAGCGAGATGGCGGTGCTCTTGCCGGCGCCGTTGGGCCCGAGCAGGGCGACCGTGCTGCCCCGCGCGATCGTCAGGTCGAGCCCGTCGACGGCGCGGACCGGACCGAACCGCCGGGTGAGGCCGCTGAGGCGTACCGCTGTGTCATCCATGCCCGTCACGCTAGGCAGGCGCGCGCGGCGCGGGCAGAGTCACCGGTACGCGGTCGGCCAGGACATTTGTCCCGCCCGCGAACCGGGGCACGGTCACCAGGCCAGCCGGCCCCGGCGCCGACGCGGTACGTACCTCTCTGATCTCCCGCATGCCGGTGGGGCCCGAGGCCGCGCTCCGAGTGCCACCCGGGGAAAGATGACCGACCATCGTGGACGCTATGCTGCGGGCTCGGCAGGGGAGAGGTGGTCGGCCATGACGCAGTCCGAGCCCGGGGTCAACCTTCAGACCGACAGGCCGAACGCCGCGCGGATGTTCGACTTCTACCTCGGCGGCAAGGACAACTTCGCCGCCGACCGGGCCGCCGCCGAGATGGTGTTGCAGGTCGCGCCGTGGATGCCCGAGGCGGCTCGGCAGGGCCGCGACCTGATCGCCCGCACGGTCCGCCACCTCGTCGAGGAGAAGGGCGTCCGGCAGATCCTGGACCTCGGATCAGGGCTGCCGACGCGCGACAACGTGCACGAGATCGCCCACCGCATCGACCCGGCCGTACGCGTCGTCTACGTCGACAACGACCCCGTGGTCTGCGCCCACGGGCGTGCCCTGCTCGCCGACGCGGCGACGGTGTCGGTGGTGCAGGCCGACCTGTGTAGACCCGCCGAGTTGCTCGGTCACCCGGAGGTCGCCGCCGCCATCGACTTCGACAGCCCGGTCGCGGTCCTCATGATGTTCGTGCTGCACCTCGTGCCCGACGAGCAGGCCCCGCAGCGCATCGTGGCGGCCTACCGCGACGCGCTCGCCCCCGGCAGCTACCTCGCGCTGTCCCACGCCAGCACCGACGCGCACCCGGACCTGATGGCCCGCATCTCGGCGATCTACGCCCGCGCGAACAGCCCGTTCGTGCCGCGCGGCCGCGCCGACGTCACCCGGTTCTTCGGCGACTTCGTCCTCGAGCCGCCCGGCCTGGTCAGCATGTGGCCGTACCCCGAGCCGCCGGCCACCGTCGACACCGAGGTCGCCCGCACCGGCTACAGCGGCGTCGCCCGCAAACCGTAGGCGCCCGCCCCGACGTCAGCCGGGACGGGCGCTTTCGCTGTGCGGTGAAGCGGTCAGGCGACCACCGACCGCAACGGCACTCCGGCGGCGCGCAGCGCGCGTACCAGATCGTTCGTGAAGGGGTGTTCTTCGGCCTGGAGGCCCTGCGGGTTGGGGATCACGACGTACGCCGAGGTGTCCTTCGTGGCCGTGCGCGCGTCGGTGGTGAAGCGTTCGACGACGGCCCGCGCGCGGGGCAGGTCGGCCGCCGCGACCTCGATGGTGATCGGCCGCCAGCCGCCGCCCAGGTCCGCCGCGACCGGCGCGGCGGCGGCGCTGGCGCGCGCCGCGTCCCCGCCCGGCGTGCGTCGGGCGTCCGGCGCGCCCGGCGGGTAGAGCAGCGCGTTCGCCACCAGGTGCAGACCATTTTCGTTGTACGCCCGAAAGAGCGGGTTGAACGCGAACAGCACCGCCCGACCGGCGCCGGTGGGCTCGTCGACGACGGCGGCCGTGCCCCTGAGGGTGTCCGCGCCGACGGTGTAGCCGTTGGCCCAGAACGTATCGCCGGCCGGGTAGGTGAGGACGTTCGTCCCGGTGCTGCTCGGGGTGAGGACCGGGTCGCTGTTGTTGAACTCGAAGTCCTCGGCGGGGCGGCCCAGGGCGACCGGGTTGTCGGTGTCGACGTCGACCCGCAGGTGTGAGCCGATCACCAGGTAGTCGGCCGGCTTGGTCTTCTCGGTGGTGGAGGTGAGGCCGGCGGCGCGGGCCAGCCGGGTGCCCTCGTTGCGCAGCCCGAGGTAGGTGTGACCCTGGGCGATCCAGTCGCGCAGGTTGGCCTGGCCGGCGGCGGTCAGACCGCCGGTGGGGCTGCTGCCGTCGGGGACCAGCAGCACGGTACGTCCCGTGAACGCCTCGGTGTTGTCGTTGATGTCGGCGGTGGTGACCGGCTTCAGGTCGAGTCCCCACCGCTTGCCGAGCACGTAGCGGGCCTCGCCGTGCGAGCCGGACGTGGTGGAGATGCCGGTGCCCTGGAACAGTCCGACGTCGGGCCGGGCGAGTGGGGTGCCGGTGGGGCGTCCGCCCGGGGTCAGGGTCACGCCGACTGACCGAGCCAGGTCGTCGACCGTACGGCTCAGGCTGCGCGCCGGGATCGCGACACGGCTGGTGTCGAGGTCCCGCACGAGCGGCACGCCCCGGCCGAGCAGGGTGAAGGTGAACTCCGCGGCGGCGGCCGAATCCAGCGGGTAGGTGTAGGAGCCCCACGGCCACGCCAGCCCGCTCCGGCCGCCGGTGATGTCCCGCACCAACTGGGCCTTCGGCCGGATGTTGTCGCCTGTGTAGATGGTGGAGACACCCATCAGCAGCGGGTTGCTCCAGGACGACACGTCGTAGAAGTACGGGAACGGCACGTACGGGTCCTCGCCCATGATCGCCTGGATCCAGTGCTTCTGCGGCTGGTCCATGGGGATCCAGTACGCGCCCTTGGGCACCGTGACGTTCGTGGCGCTGCGGCCCCCGAAGACGCGGGCGGTGGGCACGCGGGTGGGCTTCTGCACCTCGTACACCTCGACGTCCATCCGGCGCAGCCGCTCGACGAGCCGGCGGACGTCGGCGAGCTGCCGGTCGGGAAGCAGGAAGTACGAGCGGATCGTCACGTCGGGCACCGGGAACTGGACCTCGTTGGTGGGCTGCACCACCTCGTTCGGTTCGAGGGTGCCCGTCCGGCCCTGGGCGAGCGCGTCGGTCCAGATGTCGAAGTAGCCGTCCAACACCTCGCGCTTGTTGGCGGCGGCCCAGCCGAGGGTCGACCACTGGGTGTGGAACTGCTGCTGCACCCGGTCGGCGACGGCCGAGGCGCTGCCCTTCTCGTACGTCATGCCGGCCGCCCCGAATCCGGTGGTCGGCACGGTGTCGCCGTAGCCCATGAAGAACATGTCGTACGTGTCGTAGTTGAAGTAGCACTCGGTGGTGACGGTGTCGTCGCAGGCGCCGTTGTAACCGAAGCCGGCCTTGTTGGCCTCGCCGATCCGGTTGATCCAGTCCACGGCCTCACCGGCGATCTCGTGGTGGATCGGGTCGGCGTTGGGCGGGAAGAAGTACTGCCGGCCGCCCATCTCGTGCGCGTCCACGAACACCTGCGGCGGGTAGCGGCGCAGCAGTTCGAGCTTGCCGTCGGTCTCCTGCTGGGTGCGGGAAAACCAGTCCCGGTTCAGGTCGAAGCCGAACTCGTTCTGCCGCCGGGTCGCGTCGCGGCCGTCCGGGTTCTGCGTCGGCACGATGACGGTGACCAGGTTGTCGTTGCGCCGGGCGACCTCGCAGGACAGGCCGGCGGCCAGCTCGTACAGCGTCTTGAGGGCCGCGTCGGTGCCGCTCTTCTCGCCGCCGTGCACGTTCGCGGTGATCCAGACGATGGCCGGGCTGTCCTTCGCCGTACGGGCGGCCGTCCGCGCGCTCGTCCGGCGGGGATCACGCAGGTCGCGTACGTCGTCGGCGATCTTGCGCAGCGCGGACGGCCGTACGTGCCGCTCGTTGGACACCACCGCGTACGGCAGGGGTTGCCCGAGGACGCTGGACGCCAGCACTCCGGTGACGACCCGCTCGGAGGCGCGGTCGACGGCCCCGAGGTACGTGCGGACCTCCTCGTTGGTGACGACCCGTTCCTGGCTGACACCGAGAGGAAAGCCGAGCGTCGCCTCGGGGCTCGGCACACCGCCCAGCCGGGCGGTCGGGTCGCTGCTGCAGGTCGACGGTGCGGCAGCGCTCGCCGTTGCGGTGCCGCCGAGCAGGGGAGCCGTGCCGAGCAGGAGCGTGATCGCGGCGGCGCCCGCCAGCCGCCTCGGAGGGACCGTCCAGAACGGACGCGACGATGGGGCCATGTCTCGGGTTCCCTTCTTGGGGGAAAGCCTCGCAGTGGCCGGAGCCTATGGATCCGCCGAGGCGGCGGTCAAGCTCTGATCGACTTCGGTAAGTGCGTGGGATGCCCCGCGCGGATCCGGCTGGCAGGATGGTGGCGTGACTCAGCGTCGTCCTGGAGGGAGCAGAACGTGCCGGAGGCGATAACGCTCGCGGTTCGTCCAGATCTTTCGTCTGCCGACGCCCAGCGTTCGCTGGCGTCGTGGCTGCGCGCCGACGACCGGCTGCGCGCCGGGGTGACCACGACGCCGCCGACCGATGAGACGTCAACGGACGGCACGGACGTGCTGCGGGTGGCGATCGGCGACGCCGGCACTGTCATGGTGCTGGTCCAAGCGGTCGCCAGTTGGTTGACCCACCGCCGCGAGGACGTGACGGTGCAACTCGTTCTACCCGGCGGATCGTCGGCGGAGTTGGACGTCCGCCGGGCGCGGGACATGGACCAGGTGACGGCGCTCATCGAGGCCGCGGTGCGCGCGGTGGCCTCGGAGTAGGGCCGACCC
Source organism: Micromonospora sp. DT44 (assembly GCF_049841635.1). Taxonomy (NCBI): domain Bacteria; kingdom Bacillati; phylum Actinomycetota; class Actinomycetes; order Micromonosporales; family Micromonosporaceae; genus Micromonospora; species Micromonospora sp. DT44. The sequence goes on from NZ_JBNCKS010000010.1 coordinate 42,618, forward strand.
CCTGATCACTTGATGAGGAGCAGTTCGGGTACCGGTACTCGCAACTGCTGGTCATCAAGTGATCAAGGGAGCCGCGCCGCGGGTACGGCTACCAGGTGGTCAGGCCGAGGCCGATCGTCTTGGTCAGGGTGGCGTTGTCGTCGTCGCCGTCGAGCGACCAGATCATCGCCCCGCCCAGGCCGGCCCGTCGGATGTAGAGCGTCTTCTGCAACACGACGGCCGGGTCGTCGTACGTCCAGAGCGTCGTACCGTCGAACAGCCAGGCGTGCCCGGCGCGCAGGTCGCGGTGCACGGCGTAGCCGTTGCCGGTCAGCTTCTTGAGGTTCTTGTAGTCCTCGTACCCGGCCTCGAAGGCGGCCGGCGCGGGTCCGGTAGCCGGCTGGAAGAGGCCGTTGCCGCCGCCGGTGATGCCGGTCCAGCCACGACCGTAGTAGGGGATGCCGAGGACCAGCTTGTGCCGTGGCGCGCCCCGGGCGATCCACCCGTCGACGGCCACCTCGACGGAGAAGTCCGGGTTGTCGGGCGAGCCCGCCGGCACGCGCAGCGCCGACTGCTGGTTTGCCCGCGCGTCCCAGCCACCGTGGAAGTCGTACCCCTGCACGGTGCCGAAGTCCAGGTACGTGAAGATCTTGCGGCCCTCGAAGCCGGCGTCCATGGCGGCCGGGTTCGCCGGCAGGAAGGCCGTCAGCGGGTGGTGCGAGCGGGTGGTCCGGCCGTACGCGTCGAGCTGCCGGCGGAACTCAGCGAGCAGCTTGGTGAAGTTCTCCCGGTCCTCGGGGCGGATGACGTTGCCCGGCTCACCGTCCCAGTTGGGCCACTCCCAGTCGAGGTCGACGCCATCGAAGACGCCCGCCCCGGCGCCCGGCGCGCCCGGGAGGTTGCCCTTGAGGTACAGGTCGATGCAGGAGGCGACGAACGCCTTGCGGGAGGCGTCCGTTCGGGCGGCGTTGGAGAAGTACGTCGACCAGCTCCACCCGCCCAGCGAGATCAGCACCTTGAGCTGGGGGTGCTTGGCCTTCAGTTTGGCGAGCTGGTGGAAGTTGCCGTTGAGGGCCTGGCCGGGGGCGTCGGCGACGCCGTCGACGCTCTCCTCGGCGGGCACCGGTCGCTGGTAGTCGGCCCAGGCGTCGCCCTCGCCCGGCCCGCCATCCACATAGCAGCGGCCGTCCTCGCTGATGTTGCCGAAGGCGTAGTTGACGTGGGTGAGGCGGCTCGCCGCCCCGGACGTGTCGAGCTTCTTGACCGGGAACGCCCGACCGTAGATGCCCCACTGGGTGAAGTAGCCGACCCGGTGGTAGCCGGGCTGGCGGTCGGGCTTGGCGCTGGCGCTCGCGGCGGCGGGCGGGGCGGCGGTGATCAACAGGGTCGCCAGGGTGACGACGGCGGTGAGGCGGCGGTGGCGCAATGGACGCATCGGCACTCCCACAAGGCATCAGACAAAATTAGTAAAGACACTTATCTGATTGATGAAGTTAAGCCGATCACGCTCTGCGGTCAAGAGCCGCCCGTCCGCCACCGCCGCCTTGAGGCGGTCAACCGACCTGGTTGTTGTCCTTCATCGACCCCCAACCGTGCCAGCGGTCGATCTCGATCAGGGCGCTGACCCGACCACGCTCCCGACGCGGATAGGCATTGCCCGTGTAGTGCCGCGACAGCCGGTCGATGTCGGCCAGATCCTCGTCCACGCGCAGCTCGGCGACGTGCCCGACGATGCTCACGTGGGTGTACCACCCAGCCTCGTCCAGCACGGTGAGGGAGACCCTGGGATCGTTGCGGACGTGCTCCAGGCGGCGGCGGCTCTCGTCCATGTTCACCAGGATCCGGCCGTCCTCCCACAGGTACCAGGTCGCGGCGGACACCGGCTGACCACCATTGCGAAGCGTGGTGATGACAGCCGGGTTCGGCTTCTTGAGCATCTCGACCGCGGCCTCGGGAAGCGGTGGCTTGGACATGGTTTCTCTCCTCACACGAGCGTCTACCCCTGCACGGTACGCACCCGGCCGGCCCCCGCACGCCAGGACGCGGATCGTGGCACGCGGGAGGCCGGACGACTCAATCGAGCCAACCGCCGTCGCGCATGAGGACGCGTCCCTTCAGCTCGTTCGCCTCCCGCCAGGCCAAAACGCGTCGCGGCCGGATCACGAAGTACTGGTAGGGCTCCGCGCTCGCGCTCGGGTCGAAGCCGGTCTTGGCGGCGAACGCCGCCCGCCGCTCGTGGGCGAGGTCGGCGGTGTCCACCGCCTCGGCGGCGCCTTCGACGATCACGACGTCGCGGGTCGTTCCCAGGCTGAGCCGCACCCGACCATCCCCGAGCAGGTTGCGGCCGGTGACCGACGCGCGCGGCGTCGAGATGAGAAACACGGTCCCGTCCCAGAGGAAGGAGAGGGGGACGAGGTGCGCGCCTCCCGGGGAGCCCGACGTGGCGACCCAGAGGTCGACGTCGTCGTCCAACCTCCGGCGCGTGTCCCTCAGCCGCTCCTCACGGCTGCGCGGCGGCGCGCTCGCCATGCCCTCCCCCTTCGGCCTCGTGATCCGTGAGCGGTTCGCCCGCCCCCGGCGCGACCAGCGGCACGTCCGGCACGGGACGCAGTCGCGCGACGTCGTTCAGGCGCTGCTCCTCGGCGCGTGCGCGTCCCCAGGTGGCGAGACACATAGCTCAGCGCAGTTCCTGGATGCGGACCATGTTCCCGGCGGGATCGCGGAAGGCGCAGTCCCGCACGCCGTACGGCTGCTCCGTCGGCTCCTGGACGACCTCGACGTCACCGGACTGCACCTTCTCGAAGGTGGCGTCCAGGTCGCGGGTCGCCAGCAGGATCCACCCGTACGTGCCCTTGGCCATCATCTCCGCGATGGTGCGCCGCTCGTCCTCGGTGATCCCCGGGTCGGCGGCCGGGGGCGCCAGCAGGATGGACGTGCCGGGCTGCCCGACGGGGCCGACGGTGATCCACCGCATGGTGCCCTTTCCGACGTCGCTGCGGACCTCGAAGCCGAGGGCGTCGCGGTAGAAGGCCACCGAGGCGTCCGGGTCGACGTGCGGGAGAACGGTCGTGTGAATGGTGATGTCCATGCTGGTCATGCTAGGTAGGGCCGCCAGCGGTGACTTCTCGATTCCTGATCGATGCGGCGGGCGGCCGCCGGTACGCACCCGCGTGCGGGCCGCCGGAACGGGCCGGCGAGGATGGGTTCATGACCGATCCCGTACTCCCCGCACGTGTCGTCGTCACCGGCGCCACCGGCAAGCTCGGCCGCGCCGTGGTCGCCCACCTGCGCGGCGTCGGCGTCGACGTGCTGGCGGTGGACCGTGTCGGCGGGCGCGACCCCCGCGATGTCGACGGCGAATTCCTTCTCGTCGACCTGACCGACTACGGGCAGGTGGTCGAGGCGTTCACCGGGGGCGCGGACGAGCACGCCGGTGGCATCGGAGCGATCGTGCACCTGGCCGCCGTTCCGGCGCCCGGGCTGATGTCGAACGCGGTCACGTTCGCGAACAACTCCGCCGCGACGTACAACGTCTTCGCCGCCGCTCGGGCGGCCGGCATCAGGCGGGTGGTGTGGGCGTCGAGCGAGACGGTGCTCGGCCTGCCGTTCGACACCCCGCCGCCGTACGCGCCGGTCGACGAGGAGTACGCGCCCCGGCCGGAGTCGACGTACTCGCTGAACAAGGCCCTTGAGGAGGAGATGGCGCGGCACTTCTGCCGGTGGGACCCGGAGCTGGTCATGGTGGGTCTGCGCTTCTCCAACGTGATGGACGTCGAGGACTACGCGCCGTTCCCGTCGTTCGACGCCGACCCGCGGGCGCGGCGGTGGAACCTGTGGGGTTACATCGACTCCCGTGACGGCGCCCAAGCGGTGGAACGGGCCCTCGCGTACGACCGGCCGGGCGCGGACGTCTTCATCATCGCCAACGCCGACACCGTCATGACCCGTTCCAGCGCCAGCCTGCTGGCCGAGGTCTACCCGGGCGTCGAGATCCGTAAGGAGCTGGGCGAGCACGAGACCCTGCTCAGCATCGACAAGGCGCGACGGCTCCTGGGCTACGAGCCCCGGCACTCGTGGCGCGACCACGTCGGGCCCGCCGCGGGCGATCCGGCCTGACGAGCGGGCGTACCGGGATAAAGTTCCCTTAACCGGTACGAGGGGGTGCGGCCATGCTGACGCGCACCTGGATGCGCGGGCTGGCCGACAGCACGAGCCCGCGTTCGGCGACCGTCCTGGAGCTGTTGTTCGACATCGTCTACGTGTTCGCGCTCGCCCGTCTCGCCGGGCGGGTCGCGGACGACCTGACCATCGTCCGGCACACGCTGCTGTCCGAGGCGGGGCAGACGCTGCTGATCTTCACGGCGATGTGGATGATCTGGTCGCTGAACGCTCTGCTGGCCAGCACCTACGACCCGCGCCGGGTCGACGTCCAGGTCGTCCTCCTCATGACGATGTTCGGCACGCTGGTGTTGGCGGTCTCGTTGCCGCAGGCGTTCGGCCAGCGCGGCATGATCTTCGCCTGCACGTACGTCGCCATCCAGCTCGGCAGATCGCTGTACCTCACGATCGCCCTGCGAGGTGATCCGGCGCAGAGTTTCTCGTACCGGGTGCTGGCCTGGCACACGGTCACCGGCGTGCTCTGGATCAGCGGCGGCATCGACGGCGGCCTCGGCCGTGGTGTCTTCTGGACGCTCGCCCTCGGCATCGAAGTCGTCGGCGCGGCCATCAACTGGCCCGTGCCGTTCATCGGTCGTGCGCCGATCGACCGACTGGCCGGGGTCTCCCAGGTGCACCTCGCCGAGCGGTACAACCAGTTCTTCATGATCGCGCTGGCCGAGGTGGTGCTCGAAGCCGGCGCCGCCGTCAGCTTCCCGGGCTTCTCGACCGACCGGACCATCACCCTCGTGGCCGCCTTCGTGGCGACGGTCTCGTTCTGGCGGATCTACTTCTACCACGTGGGGCCGGGCCAGCAGGCCAGCGGCAGCCCCGCCGGGGAGGGTCTGCAACTCTCCCGGCTGGCGAGCTACAGCCTGCTGCTCATCGTCGGTGGCATCATCTGCACCGCCGTCGGCTTCGGGCAGGTCATCGAGGATCCGCACCCGCCCATCGACTGGGCTCTGGTGGCCATCATCTTCGGTGGTCCGGTGCTGTTCCTGATCGGCCGCAGCTACCTGGAGCAGGAGTATCGCAACGCGCCGCGCTGCCGGATGTTGTTCATCGGCGCGCTGGCGCTGGCGGTGGCGGCGCTGCCCAGCGTGCTCCTTCCACCGGTAGCGGTCACCGCGGCGGCGGCGCTGATCCTGGCCGGGATCGCCGTCGCCGACGGGCGCGCCCACCGACGCGGCGCGCAGACCAACCCGACACTGTGACGCGGGGGCGTTGAACGCCGAGAACGCCTCCCGTATGGTGGCGGCACGCCGTCGAGCCGGAAGGGGGTCAGAACAATGTCCGATGTTCTGCGCCCCCTCCGCGTACCGGCGTCCACGCGGATCTGACCCGGGGCGCGCGCTTTCCGGAGGTCCGCCATGACCAGTCTGGTCATCCGCCCGCTCGTCGCGGGCGAGGAAAACCTGTTCGACTCCATGACCGATCCGCTGCCCCAACTGCGGCAGATCCCGTACGCCGACGGCATCGCCGGCGGCGGCTACCGACCCGAGACCACCTGGATCGCCCTGCGCGGCGGCCGGGTCGTCGGCCGGGCCGCCTGGCTCCTCCCGCCCGGAGCTGTTGGCGCCCCCTGGCTGGAGCGGTTCGACCTGGCCGCCGAGCCGGAGGTGGGGGCCGCGCTGCTGCGCGCCGCCCACGAGGCGCTGGGAGGTGCCGGTCGCTACTACGCGGCGCTGCCGGCGCACTGGCGGCGTCGACCCGAGGTGCTGGCTGCGGTCACCGCGCCGATGGAGGCGGCCCGACTCGCCGGCCTGGTCGAGGTGGGTGAGCGGCTGCGCTGCTCGTGGACGGGCACGCCGCTGCCGGCGACCTCCGGCCGCTACACGTTCCGCCCACCCGTCGACGTGGCCGAGATCAACGCCCTGGTCGCCCGGGTCGCCGAGCCCGACATCCTGACCGGCGGGGAGATCGCGCGTGCCGTCGGCGGCGTCGACCTGGCCACCGATCCGGTGGCCTGGTTGGGGGAGTCGCCCGAGAACTGGCGGGTCGGCGTGGCGGACGGGCGGCCGGTGGGGCTGGTCGGCACGGCCGGCGACGCCTGCTATCCGCTCCTGGCGTACCTCGGCCTGTTCGACGACGCGGCGCGGGGGGAACTGCTGGCCGAGGCCGTCCGGGTGCTCGCCGCCGGTGGCGCGCGCGAGGTGATCGCCGACGTGGACGCCCACCGCGTCGCGGTGCTCGCGGAGTTGGAACGGACCGGCTTCCGGCAGCTCCGCGCCCGCGTGCTGTTCACGCCACCGAGCGAAGCGACCGAGACGGTGTAGCCCGCTTCGGGTGCGCCCCGGGTCACCGGGGCGCGCCCCCGCGGCCGTGCCGACGTCACCTCCTGTCAGGATCTGCCCATGCCGGAGTTCCTCACCATCGTCGTCGGCGCGACGGCGCTGGTCGCGGCGGCGGTCGCCGGGCTCTACCTCTGGCCGCTGGGGCACCGCAAGCTGCGGCTCGCACCGGCGTCAGCGCTCGACTTCGATGCCGCCACCGCTGCCGCGCAGAGCATCACGGCGGCAGAGGCCACGGATCCGCGGGTACGGCCGGAGTCGCGCAGCCGTCTGCTGAGCCACGGCGCGCGTACCGCCCGGGCCGTCCTGCTGCTGCACGGCTACACCATGGCGCCGGAGCAGTACGACGCGCTGGCCGAGGTGTTCTTCGCCCGGGGCTACAACGTGTGGATACCGCGAGCCCCGCACCACGGCACCGTCGACCGGCGGGCCCACCACCGGGTCGAGGCGGGCGAGCTGACGGCGTACGCCCAGCAGGCCGTGACGGTCGCGGCGGGCCTGGGGGATGAGGTGGGTGTCGTCGGCATCTCCGGTGGCGCGGTGCTGGCCACCTGGCTGGCCCAGACCCGGGGGGACGTCGTACGGCGGCTGTTGGTGCTGTCGCCGTTCTTCGGCCCCCGGCAGGCACCGGCGTTCGCGGTCCGGCCCCTCATCACGCTGTACGGGCGGCGCGTCCTGCGCGACCGGGTCACCGCTCGCGGCTACTCGCTCGTGGCGGTCACGCGGTACCTGACGATCGTGCGGTCGTTGCCGCGTCGTTCCCGACGGACCGGCCTCGTGAGCGCGGCCGTGGCGATCAGCCCGCTCGACACGGTGGTGGACCCCGCCGCGGCGGTGCGGGTGCCCCGCCGGATCGCGCGGGCGAACGGTATCGACCTGCGGGTGTACGCCCTGCCCGAGTCGCTGGGCGTCCGCCACAACACCCTCGACCTGACCGCGCTCGACGACCGGGCCGCCGACGTGTTGCGGCGCTACGTCGACCTGTACGAGAGCTCTCCGGCGTCGACATTCTGTCCCCCGCAGGCCGGCGGCGGCCCGGACGAGCGCGCGAATCCCGCTGAGACGTGTCATCGGTGGAGTCCGGGCGGCGCGGCGACAGGCGAGCACCGCTGTCACTTGCCGCCCGGGATTCGTTGGCGGTCGTCGCGGCGTTAAATGCGGCGAGCGCGTGCAAGGGAAGCGTCTGCGGCACGTTCGGTGACAAGGACGCCCTCTCCGGTCTCGTTGAACACCCGGCGCTCCACAGAAGTCGCTATCCTGCACCTTATGTACAAAACTCACAACTCACCAGATTCCACTGAGTTTGCCGGTAAGCGCGCGGTCGTCACGGGAGGCTCTCGCGGCATCGGCGCTGCCATCGTGCAGCGGCTGCTCGACGGCGGCGCGACAGTCGTCACCACCGCGCGTAACGCCTCCGACGAGACGCCGAAAGCCGCCACCTTCGTCCAAGGCGACATCGGTACGCTCGCGGGCGTGCAGGCATTCGCCGCGGCAGCGCTCGACGAACTTGGCGGCGTCGACATCCTGGTCAACAACGCGGCTGCGGCACGCGCCCACCTCGGGGGTGTCTCGTCCATCCCCGACGACGAATGGCTCGACGCCCTTCACCTCAACTACCTGTCCGCCGTCCGGGTCAACAACGCGCTCCTGCCGGCGCTGCGCGAAGCCGGGGCGGGCGGCGCGATCGTCAACATCTCGTCGGGAGCGGCCCTTACGCCGGCGCCGCCGTTGGCTCACTACGGTGCTGCCAAGGCCGCCCTCAACACCTACGGCAAAGCCCTCGCCACCGAGCTCGCGCCTGCCGGAATCCGCGTCACCACGATCATCCCCGGCAACGTGCTCACCCCGGGCGCCGATGCGATCCGCCAGAACTTCGCCGACGCCATGAACGTCGAGCTCGCCGCCACCACAGCGAGCATCCCAATGGGGCGTCCCGGGGACCCGCGCGACATCGCCGAGGCGGTCGCCTATCTCGTATCGGACCGGGCTCAGTGGGTCACCGGAGTGAGCCTGGTAGTCGACGGCGGTGAACTCCCCGTCGTCTAGCTGCTGGTTCGGTTAGCCGCAGGAACGGCCACCTTCCCGGAGGGTGGGCCATCGACACCTCCGGTCAAGGTATGAGCGTCAGCGCCTCACACCTCGCCGGAGGCCTCTTTGTCCAGAGCCGGCACGCCGTCACCAACGCGCATGATCACTACATCTAGTCGGCGAATCAGTGGGGCTCGACTAGGCCGCGTTGACGACCTGCGGGGCGTAGCCGGCCGGCTTGTCGCCGATGGAGAGACCCGGGCTCACCACCCAGGACTGGTACTGCGGGGTGAACATCATGTAGGGCAGGTCGAGCTTCGGCGCGCTGGCCTCGTCGAGCCGGCGGCGGGCGTCGGCCGGGATCTCGAAGTCGAGCGCCTCGAAGTTGCTGGCGACCTGCGCGGCGCTGCTCGCGCCGATGATCACCGAGGCGACGGCGGGCTGGGTGGCGACCCAGTTGATCGCGACCTGTGCCATGCTGCGGCCCAGGTCGGCGGACACGCTCTCGAGAGCGTCGATGACCCGCCAGTCGCCGGGGCTGATCTCCCGACCTGCGGCGTTGGGAGTGGTCAGCCGGCCGGACCCGCTCAGGCCCTCGCCACTGCGCCGGTACTTGCCGGTAAGCAGGCCGCCGGCGATCGGGCTCCACGCGGTCAGCCCCATGCCCACGGTCTGCGCCATCGACACGAACTCCGCCTCGACGCTGCGGTTGACCAGGGAGTACGGGAGTTGCAGGTTGATCAGCGGGGCCAGTCCGTGCGCCTCGGCGTAGCTCTGCGCGCGGGCCGCGTACCAGGCCGGTACGTCGGAAAGGCCGGCGTACCGGATCTTGCCGGAGCGCACCAGGTCGTCGAGGGTGTGCACGACCTCCTCGACCGGGGTGATCCGGTCCCAGGTGTGCAGCAGGTACAGGTCGATGTAGTCGGTGGCGAGTCGGCCCAGTGACGCCTCGACGGCCCGGATGATGTGCTTGCGGCCGTTGCCGCTCGCGTTCGGGTCGCTCGGGTCGATGGTGTTGGTGAACTTGCTGGTGAGGACGAGTCGCTCGCGGACACCGGCCCGGTCGATCAGGCGGCCGAGGATCTTCTCGCTCTCCCCGGCGGTGTAGAAGTCCGCCGTGTCGACGAAGTTTCCGCCCGCCTCGAGATACTGCCGGAAGATCAGCTCGGACTCCTCCTCGGTCTTGCCGTACGCGGCGTGGAAGCCGTCGACACCGAAGTTCATCGTGCCCAGCGCGAGTCGGCTCACCCGAAGGCCGGACCGTCCGAGCAGGTAGTACTGGTTCATCGTCGCGTCCTCCTGGTCGCTGTGCGGGCCTCGGAGCGGGCCACGCGTTCACGACCTTGGCTCGCCAAAAATGGACCTGCAAGTCCAAAACCCGAGCTAGGGTGAGGCCATGACTCGCGCGTTGACCCGCAAGGGCGAGGCGACCCGTGCGCGGATCGTCGCCGGCGCCGCCGCCGAGATCCGTGAGCGCGGCGTCGACGAGGTACGCCTCGAAGATGTGATGGCCCACACGGGCACCAGCAAGGGCCAGCTCTTCCACTACTTCCCGGACGGCAAGGAGGAGTTGCTGCTCGCGGTGGCCCAGCACGAGGCCGACCAGGTGCTCACCGACCAGGAGCCGATGCTGAGCAACCTGACCTCCTGGCCGGCCTGGCAGGCGTGGCGGGACCGGCTCATCGAGCGCTACCTCGCGCAGGGCGTGAAGTGCCCGCTCAACGGGCTGCTCGGCCAGACGGGTCGGCGCGCGCCGGGCGCTCAGGCGATCGTGACCGGGCTCATGTGGCGCTGGCAGGACAAGATCACCGAAGGGGTCCGGCACATGCAGTCGACCGGTGACATCGCTCCCGACGTGGACGCCGAGCGCACCGCCGCGGCCCTGCTGGCCGGCATCCAGGGCGGCGTCCTGCTGCTGCTCTCCACCGGCAGGATCGACCACCTGGAGGCGGCGCTCGACGTGACCATCGAACGCCTGCGGGCCGGCCGCCGAGATGATCAGAAACCGGAAGAGGTACGGCAGTGAACGACGGCGACAACCGACCGCCACTGGTCCTGATCCACGGCCTGACCTACGACAGGAGGCAGTGGGACCCGGTGCGGCGCGAGCTGGCGGCGATCGACCCGGACCGGCGGATCCTCGCCCTCGACCTGCCCGGTCACGGCGACGCGCCCCGGCGGGACTCCTACCGGATGTCCGAGGTCGCCGATGTCGTGCACACCCGGGTGGCCGAGGCGGGTCTCGGCACGCCGATCGTGGTGGGGCACTCGGTGGGCGCGGTGGTCGCCACGACCTACGCGGCGCGTCATCCGGTGTGGGGAGTGGTCAACCTGGACCAGATCCTGCTGCCCGGGCCGTTCGGCGCCGCCGTACGCGAGGCCGAGCCGACGCTGCGCGGCCCGCAGTGGCGGCAGGTGTGGGACCGCATGCTGGCCGGTATGGGCATCGAGTCGTTGCCGACCGAGGCGCGTGCGATCGTCACCACCGCGACCGACCCCCGGCCGGATCTGCTGCTGGGGTACTGGGGCGAGATCCTGCACTCCGCCGACGAGGGCATCGGCGCCGCGCGGTCCGATGACCTGCGGTCGATCGCGGAGCGCGGGGTTCCCTACCGCTGGGTGACCTCGTCCGAGCCGCCGGCTCGTTACCTCGCCTGGCTGACGGGAGTTCTGCCGGAGGTCGAGGTCACCGTGCTGCCCGGTAGCCACTTCCCGCACCTGGCCGAGCCGGCGACGATCGCCCGGCTGCTGGTGAGCTGAAACGCGGCGTCGGGCCCGGAGCCGTCAGGTCGGCCGGGGCGTTGCCGGTGGTCGGTCGAGCTGGTCGAGACGGGCCAGATCGCCGTCACCGGCTCGGATCACGGCTGCGGCCAGCGCCGTGGTGTCCGGGTGGACGCCCGCCCGTTGCTCGGCGGCGGCGATCTTGACCGCCTGCGCGAGGTGCGCCCGCAGATGCGTGGCGAGCAGCCGCTGGAACGCCTTCCCGGTGGTCGATCGGAGCGCGGCCAGCTCGTCGGCGGTGATCATGCCGGGCATGTCGTGACCCTCGTGCGGGTTGGTCGTCGGCGCTCCGGCCTCGCCGAGCAGGTCACGGGAGCGGGCCAGGTCGGCCCGGTTGCTCGCCTGGACCCGCGCGGCCAGCCCGCGCCAGGTCGGGTCGGTGGTGTGGGTGGGCACGAGGTCCAGCACCGGGATCAGTCGTTGCGTCATCGCCGCGGTGAGCTGCAGCCAGGCGATGTCGGTAGGGCTGAACGCGCCGGTCGACGGGGTGGCGGCGGCCGGCGTGGAGAGCGGTGGCGCCGCCTCGCCCGTGGTGCTCGACGGCCCGCCGGCGCAGCCGGCGGCGAGTACCGCCGTCATGAGCAACGCGACGTGAACGCGCATGCCTCCTCCTTCCGGCGCGGCCCCGGCGTGGAGAGAGGACGACCCGGCAGGACCGGGCCGTCCCTACGACTCAGATCGGTCGGCCGTCGTGTCCACACTTGATGACCGGACGGATGCAGTCCTGGACCCGGCGGGCCATCTCCGCCGTCGGCCAGGCGTTGAAGAAGTCGCCGTGCATCGTGTAGCCCGGCCCGGAGGCGAGCCGGAAGTGCGACGGGTCGCCGTTGACCGGGTACCGCAGCACCTGCCGCAGCTTCGGCACGTGCACCGGGTGGGTGCTCGGGCAGGCCTGGTTCACCGGGTACGCGAGGTGGCTCTTGTGGTCCGCGGAGTCCAGGTCGCGGCCGTTCCAGCACTGCGGGAAGTCCAGGTACGACTCCAGCATCGTGCCGGCCGGGCAGTTGACGAAGTCCTTGGACGGTGGCACCTGACCGGCGTGCAGGCAGGACCAGCGGGCGATGCTGTCGTTCGGGCCGGTGGCCTTCGCGTTGCCGGCGACGAGCCGCAGGCCCTGCGGGATCGGTTGGGTGTTGGCGACGACGTCGGAGCGCACACCCTCACCGAGGTAGTAGAACGTGGCGATGGCCGGTTCCACCGCGACGTTGTCGCGGTAGAGGGTCGGCACCCAGTACGACGAGACGTCCACCGCCGGGTTGCAGGTGGTGGTGGACTTCACCAGGTCGGGCAGGGTGGTGGTGGCGTTCGTCGCCGTGCTGCCGAAGAAGCTGTGCATGTGTGAGGCCCCCGGCAGTCCGGGGAAGACGATCGGGTCGTCCGGCAGCCGGTGGCTGTACGTGCAGTCGGCGGGGAACTCGGCGACCCGGATGACGTTGGCGACCGGGGCGGCGTCGGCCCGGTCGGTGGTCGAGACCAGGTACGTGCCGAGGAGGGTCAGCAGGGCGCCGATCGCCACGGTGAGGCGTAGCCGGCGGGGGACGTGGGGTGCGGCCCTGTCCATCTGGTAACTCCTGTCGGGGGGACGGGTCAGGGGCAACTCCGGTGCCGCCGCCGAAGACAGCGGAGTGTGCCCTGGCCAGACTGGTGGTGGCCCGGTGGGGCCGGCGCGAGAGAGCGCTCTCAGCGGTCCAAGCCTCGCCCCGATGTCGAAAGTTGTCAATACGTCCCGCAGTTGCTGGAAAAATGACGACGACAGCACACCGGCCGGGCCCCCGGTGGTGGGGGCCCGACCGGCTGCAGCGCGGTGAGCTATCTTCCTAGGATGCCCTGGCGGGTGTGACCGCCACACCGGAAGGTGTCAGCCCTGGCGACCGGGAAGCATCGCCAGGGCCGTCGAGCGCTGCGCGACGAGGTCCGCGTAGGTGCCGTCGCGCTCGGCCCAACGGTGCATGTGTACGCCCTTGACCAGGATCTCGCTCGGGGTCGGGTTCGCCGAGAGCAGCTGCATGACCTCGGCGGCGAAGTCGTCGAGCGGCAGCGCGCGCGGGTTCACCGTCTCCTGACCGGCTGTCGCGACGGCCGGGGGGACGAGTTCGACGACGTCGACACCGGTGCCGTCGAGTTGCGCGCGCAGCGCCTCGGAGTAGGCGTGCACCCCGGCCTTCGAGGCGGCGTAGCTGGGCATGGGCGGGAACGGCAGGAAGGCGATGCCGGAGGTGACGGTGATGAAGGTGCCCGCACCCCGACCGACCAGATGCGGAGTGAACGCGTCGATGACCCGGATGGTGCCGACCAGGTTGGTGTCGATCGTCGTCTGCGCCGCCGCGAAGTGCGCAGGGTCGCGAAGGTCTTCCAGGAGCATGGCACCCGACATCGTCACCACCGTGTCCAGCTCGGAGTAACGGGCGAGCACGGCGTCCCGGGCGGACGCGACAGAGGTGCCGTCGGTGACGTCGATGCCGAACGTGCCGAAACCTTCCGCGGCGAGTTCCGCGAGGGCCTCGGGGTTGCGACCGCCAACGGCCACGGTGCTGCCCGCCGCGGCGAACCGCCGGGCCAACTCCCGCCCGATACCCGAGGTGCCGCCGACCATGAAAACTGTGCGGTTGGAGAGATCCACGAGATCTTCCCTTCGATCCAGAGGGCGCCCGAACAGGGCGATCACAAGTCTTGACGCAGGCCGGCGGATGTGGCAGGGCCCCCGTTTTCCCAGGTCCCACCAGGGCCCCCTCTACGGCACGCGCGCCGCACTACCGTGGTGACCATGAGTGAAGAGGAGCCGGGCGGCGGCCACCGGCTGGGCGGCTACCTGAGGGCCCGGCGCGAACTGGTCTCACCGTCGCAGGTAGGGCTCCCGACCGGCGGCCGACGCCGCGTGCCCGGCCTACGACGCGAGGAAGTCGCCCTGCTCGCCGGGATCAGCCCCGACTACTACCTGCGGCTGGAGCGGGGCCGGGACAAGAACCCCTCACCGCAGGTCCTCGAATCGCTCGCGCGCGTCCTGCAGCTCGACGACATCGAGCGGATGTACCTGCTCGACCTCGCGGCGGCGCGCCCCCGGGCGCCGCGCCGCAAGCGCTCCGAGCACGTACCAGCGCGGGTGTACGAGTTGCTTGCCCACCTTCAGGTCCCCGCGTTCGTGGAAGGACGCGCCTTCGACGTGCTGGCCTCCAACCCGATGGCCGTGGCGTTCTCCCCGCGCCTGCGGCCCGGTCAGAACCGGCTGCGGTCGCTCCTGCTCGATCCCGAGGAACGAGCCTTCCACCAGGACTGGACGAAGGCCACCGCCAACTTCATCGCCACCCTCCGCACCACCATCGGGGATGACATCGACAACCCCCGGTTCGTCGAGCTGGTGGGCGAACTCGCGCTGTCCAGTCAGCGGTTCCGCACCCTGTGGGCCCGCCACGACGTCCGCAATCTCGACGGAGGCACGACAACGGTGCACCACCCCGTCGTCGGTGACCTACGCCTGCACCGGGACAAGCTCCCCATCGAGGACGTCATCCTCGTCGTCTACTACCCCGACAAGGACAGCGACAGCGACGAGAAACTGCGGCTCCTCGCCGCACTCGCCCACACCGGGACCGCCGCCGACCAGACGCGGGTGGGGCGGCTCGACGCGTCGTCGGACCGCCCCACCCGTTGACGGAGTCGATCAGAAACCGAGTACGCCCCGTCCGCCCACCACGGGCAGCCGCAGCTCGCTGTCGTTCGGGGCGACGCGCAGCTCGGTGCCGCCCAACGGCAACAGCGTGTACTCCTGGTCGGAGGAGAAGACGACCACGCCGATCCGGTGGCCCGCCGGGAAGACGTAGTCCTTCGGCTCCATGGTCCACCGGTAGTCGTACAGCTTGCCCTGCTTGACCGGCGCGGTGCGCGCGGCGCTGACGCGGTTCTGCGGGTCCATCCAGCCGCGCGTCACCACGACGGGCGTGGCGGTCGACCCGGCCGGGCCGTAGTCGACCAGGTAGGCCGTGAGGTTGGCGTCCGGCTTGTTGTCGATCGCCATCCGGAGCCGCATCTCGGGGCGGCCGGAGATGCGGACGCTCTGCGCGAGCGCGGGGGAGCGGTAGGCGAGCCGGTTGGCGCTGGCCGTGTCCGGGTCGGCGACCAGGGTGTCCGGGTGGATCGTCCGTCCCTCGTCGACGAAACTCTGCTCGATCCGGGCCTTCGGCGGTTTGCCCGTGGTGAGCGTGCCCGGGGCGGTGGCGTCGGTGGCGGCGAACCGTAGCCCGACCTCACGAGCGGCCGGGTCGGGCCAGTTGGCGTACGTGGTGTACGCCCGGTCCTCGCGCTGGAGCACGGCGGTCGGCTCGTCCATGATGCCGTTGCGCACGTTCCACAGCCAGAAGTCGAACCAGCGGTTCTCGGTCTGCTTGTACGTCCAGGTCTGCCCGCTGGGCAGGGTCACCGAGGCGCTGCTGCCCGGCCCGCCGTGCCCGCCCTGGTGCAGCCAGATCTTGCGCGGCACATGGCGCTTGGCCAGCTCGTCCCACCAGCCGGCGAAGTGCTCGGTCTTGACGTTCCAGTCGTTGAGGCCGTGCACGACGAAGACGCTGGCCTGGACGTTGCGGGCGTCGAGGTAGTCGCGGTCACGCCAGAACGGTGAGTAGTCGCCGGTGACCCGGTCCTGCTCCGTGGTGATCTGCGCGAGCTCGTCGGCGCACTGCCCCTCGGCACGTGCCTGCCCGGCCGTGTACTGGGCCAGGATGTCGAGGTCCTCGCCCTGGAACGTGCCGGGCGCGACCACCAGGCCGTTGGCCCGGTAGTAGTCGTACCATCTGCTGATCGCCGAGACCGGCACGATGGTCTTCAGGCCCTTGACCCCGGTGGTGGCCACCTGGTTGGGCAACGTCCCGTTGTAGGAGACGCCGGTCATGCCGACCGCGCCGGTGGTCCAGCCGGCGGTGACCGGGGCGCCGCTGGCGTCGTACGCCTTGGCCCGCCCGTTGAGCCAGTCGATGACGGCCCTGGTGCCGAGCGTCTCGGCCTGGTCACCGCTGGTCGGGCAGCCGTCCGAGTCGCCGGTGCCGACGCTCTGGCCGAGCACCACGGCGTACCCGCGGGGCACGTAGTAGTCGTCCAGCGAGCCGGGCAGGTTGGCCTTGGCCTGGGCGCGCTGCGTGCCGGCGTCGAGCGCACGTCGGCCGGAGCGGTCGGCCAGGCCGTTCTGCGGCAGGTCGTCGACCAGCACGCTCGGGTACGGCACGTCGCCCCAGGTGCCCTTGCGGTACGGGCTGTGCTCGAAGATGACCGGCACCTTGAAGCCCTCGGTGGCGGTCTCCCGGGGCCGGGAGATGTCGATCGCCACCCGGTCGGGACGACCGTCGTGATCGGTGTCCACCGGGGTCTGGACGTACACCCGCTCCTCGATGGCGTCGGCGAGCGAGAACACCGGTTGGGTCATCCCGTCGGCCACGACGATGCCGGTGGGCGTGGACGTTGTGGGGCGGGCGGCTGCGGGTGTCGGTGTCGCGCTCAGGACCAGTGCGCCGGACACGCCGACGCTCAGAAGGGCCAGATGACGGGGGCGACGCACGCGCGTCTCCCTTCGGTCGGGCTGGTTGCCGGGTCTCGGCAGGGGCCAGTCGCGAAGATCCATTCGTCGCCATGCTAGGTGCGGGTGGACGTCGGCGTCGATCCCTTCGGGTGGTCACCTCCGGCCGTTCTCCCGATCGGGATCGCGGCGGTAACCGAATCGACATCGAACCAGGTAGGCCGGCGACACATGGCAGGCAACGTTGTCTCGATTGACGAAAAAACCGTCTTCGCGACCTCCCGAAGATCCGCCGCGCAGACCTATGATCTTGCAAATGTCGCCCAAGAGGCGCCATTTGTCCACATCAGACAGGAGCGACATGCTCAGGAGAACACGCTGGCTGCTGGCCGTCGCCGTGACGGCCACGGCGCTGACCGCCCTGCCCGGCGGCACCGCCACGGCCGGCCCCGGCGGTATCGCCGGCACCGACACACCCCGCACCTCCCCGGACGGCAAGACGCACACCGTCACCCTGCTGACCGGCGACGTGGTGATCGTCCGCAGCACCGTTTCGGGCTGTCCGCAGGTCACGATCCGGCCGGTCGACGAGAACGCGGTGATCGACCAGAGCTGCGGCCCCGACGGTCACCTGCACGTCGTCCCCGCCCGTGTCGCGTCCCAGATCGGCTCGGTCCTCGACCCCGACCTGTTCGACGTCACCGCGCTGATCGCCGACGGGTACGACGACGAGAGCACCCCCCAGCTGCCGGTCATCGTGCAGCCCGCCACCGCGTCGGCCCGGGTGGCCGCGCTCGCCGACGTCCAGACGCTGTCCAGCATCGGCGCTGTGGCCGGACACGTACCCAAGAAGAGCCCGGCCACCGCGAAGCTCGCGACCAACTCGCTGCTGGCCGGCGCGAAGAAGGTCTGGTTAGACCGCAAGGTCCGCGCCACCGCCCTGCCCGCCGGCGCGAAGCCCGCCGGCCTGGACCGTAACCTGACCCAGATCGACGCGCCCGACGCCTGGAAGGCCGGCTACACCGGCAAGGGCACCCGGGTCGCAGTGCTCGACACCGGCGCCGACTTCAGCCACCCGGACCTCGCCGGGCGGGTCGTCGAGCGGGCCGACTTCACCGCCGAGGGCGGTGACGCCGTCGACCACAACGGCCACGGTACGCACGTCGCCTCGACCATCGCCGGCACCGGCGCGGCCTCTGCCGGTCAGCGTCGTGGCGTCGCGCCGGACGCCCAGCTCGTGATCGGCAAGGTGCTCGACGACCACGGCTCCGGCGAGGACTCGGGCATCATCCTCGGCATGGAGTGGGCGGCCACCCGGGCCGACGTCATCAACATGAGCCTCGGCGGCAGCCAGGCCGACGACGGCAGCGACCCGCTCTCGCTCGCCGTCGACGCACTGAGCGAGCAGACCGGCACGCTGTTCGTCATCGCGGCCGGCAACAACGGCGCGCAGATCTCCTCGCCCGGGTCGGCCGCCACCGCGCTCACCGTCGGGGCCGTCGACCGCGACGACAAGCTCGCCGACTTCTCCAGCCGGGGACCGCTGATCAACAACAACGCGGCCAAGCCGGAGCTGGTCGCGCCGGGCGTCGACATCGTCGCGGCGCGTGCCGCCGGCACGAACCTCCAGGACCCGATCGACAGGTACTACGAGTCGCTCAGCGGCACCTCGATGGCCACGCCGCACGTCGCCGGCGCCGCCGCGCTGCTCGCCCAGCGGCACCCCGACTGGACCGGCGCGAAGATCAAGGCCGCCCTGGTCGGCGCGTCCGACCCGCTCACCGGCTTCGACCCGTACGCCATCGGCGCCGGCCGCCTCAACGCGGCCCGTGCCCTCGGCGGCCCGACCAGCGACCAGCCGGTGATCAACCTCGGCACGTTCGCGTACCCGCAGTCCGGGACCAGCGAGACGAAGCTGAGCTGGACCGGCGGATCCACCCCGGCCACGACGGTCCTCGACCTCGACGTGTCGATCGTCAACCACGACGGCCAGAGCGTGCCGCGCGGCGCGGCGTCGCTGTCGACGAACCGGGTGACCCTCAAGCGGGGCGCGACGGGGGCGGCGACGCTGCGGATCAACCGCAAGGCGCTGGCCAGCCGGCCGGGCCTCTACCTGGCCACCGTCACCGCCCGCACCGGCCACACCGTGGTCGCCACCACCCCGGTGAGCTTCTACGTCGAGCAGCCCAGCTACGACCTGACGATCCACACCAAGCCGATGCCCGGCCTGCGGGAGGGCGCGGACGCCTGGATCAACCTCATGGTCGCCAACCTCACCGACCCGCTGCTGTTCTACGGCGGAGCCGGTGGCACTCAGGGGGACACGTTCACCCTGCGGGTGCCGGCCGGCCGGTACTCGGTGCTCGGCGCGTCGATTGCCTACTACGTCGACAGCGACGTGCAGGAGAGCACCCTCACCGCCGCGGGTGACCTGGACGTGCACGCCGACCGGAGCGTGACCCTCGACCCGGCGCAGGCCCGGCCGGTCACGGCGACCGTCGACGGGGCGGCCACCAAGACCACCCGGACCGACCTCACCACCTTCCAGACCGCGGTGAACGGCCTGCAGTGGTGGCACCAGATCAGCGGGTTCGGTGTGGCGGCGGCGATCCGCAGCGTGGCGGTCCCGAAGCCCACCATCGGATCGCGGCGCACCTGGGCGGCCGTCAACATGGATTCGCCGGTCGGCACCGCGAAGCCGTACCGCTACAACATCGTGCACGAGTACACCGACGGTGTGCCGGCCGACCCGTCGTTCCGGGTGACCAGGGCGGAGCAGGCGCGGCTGGCCCGCATCGACGAGCGGTTCCACCAGACCGACTCGCCGGAGATGTACACCACGTTCGTCCGCTTCGGCGAGACCGCCGACGGCGTGCCGGTGACCCAGACCTTCGAGGGCGTCATGCCGCCGAACCGGACGTCGTACCTCTCACCGGAGATCGTCTGGGCCGACCAGGGTGTCTACGGCGGACTGGGGGCCATGGAGGCGCCGCGCCAGTACCGGCCGGGCAGCCAGCAGTCCAAGGTCTGGGCACGGCAGCCGCTGCACTCCGACTGGTACGACGACCCGGCCGGTGACGGCTGGAGCTGCGCCAGCCCGCCGTCTCGGACCCAGGGCAACCTGCACCTGGACATGGTGACGCTGACCGACCAGCACCAGCGCGCCGACTGCCTGCAGGGTGAGGTGATCGGCGTGAAGCGCACGATGTCGCTGTACCGCAACGGCAAGCTGGTCGAGCAGAGCGACCGGCCGGTCGCCGACTTCACGGTGCCGCAGGCGATGGCCGACTACCGGCTGACCTTCGACGTCGACACCAGCCTCATCCTGCCGATCTCCACCAAGGTCAGCACGTCCTGGACGTTCCGGTCCGCCGGGCCGGACGGGACCGGCCGCGTGCCGTTGCCGCTGCTCGCGGTCGACTACGCGCTGCCGATGGACCACGACAACCACCCCGTCGGCGGTCCGGCGGAACTGACCGTCCGGCAGGCGCACGGCGTCAAGGCGCAGAAGGTGACGTCGATGCAGGTCTGGACGTCGACCGACGACGGCGTCACCTGGAAGTCGGCCCGGGTCACCGGAAGCGGTGACAACTACCGGTTCGACCTGCCGAAGGTCGCCTCCGGGCAGGCCGTCTCGCTGCGGGTGAAGGCCGCCGGCAACGGCGGTAGCGGCATCGAGCAGACCGTCATCCGGGCGTACCACGCCGGCTGACGGGTGACGTGGTGTCGGCTCGGCTACGGCCGGGCCGACACCACCGCCGTCACTGACCCTCCCAGACCGCCTTCGCGCCGGAGTCCCCGGTACGGACCACGTAGTACACGGCGACGGCGGCGGCCACCACCGACAGCACCTGCAACGTCACGGTCACCGCCCGATTGGCGGGTACGCCCTCGGCGACGCGCGGCGGGACGAAGCGGACCAGGGCCAGCGCCACGACCGCCAGCGCGATCGTCGCGTACAGGGTCAGGTCCCCGAAATCCTGGTGCGCCTCCAGCTTCGGGACGAACTCCGGCGTCACCCGGTTCGCCGAGCGCAACCGCTCGAGGAAGGCGTCCCCGGTGAGCTTCGCCAGCAGCGCGCAGATGGGCGCGCCCACCGCGAGCAGCGCTAGCACCCAGCGCGTGTGCGGCCGGATCGGCGCGACGAGCGCGTAGCCGATCGCGAGGAGCGCCAGCAGCGGCACGAACACGACCGCGGCGTGCAGCACGAGCGGATGGGCGGGGATGCCCTGGAACTCTTCGAACATTCGGCGACTCCTCCGGCCACGGCGGATCTCGATGATCCGCGGCATGGAGGCTATCGGTACCGACCGGGCGTGCCCAGAGTCGTTTACGGGGAGTCGCCGCTCAGCTCCGTGAGCGCGGCAGGCAGTCCTTCTTGTACTTCAGGCCCGATTCGCACCAGCACGCGTCGTTGCGCTCGGGTGGCCAGGGCACCCGGGCGGCAGGCCGCGCCGACACCTCGGCCGCGTAGCCGGCCCGGATCGCCGCGTCGGTCGGGTCGCCGTCGCGTCCACGGGCGAAGGCGTCCAGGCCGGCCACCGTCGCCCGGTACACGCCCAGCCCGGTCCGGCCGGCGCCCGTCAGCCGTACCAGCTCCTTCTCCAGCCGGGCCCGGTGCGCGTCCCAGTCCGGCCCGTACACGTCGGTCAGCTCGGGGTGGGCGGCGAGCAGCTTGTCGAACTCGTCCCGGGGCCAGAGCAGCAGATCCGACGCGCCGCCCTGGCGCTCCGAGACCTGGCGGACGAGCTGGTTCTCCAACCGGTCGGCCAGATCGTCCTGCCGGTCGTGCGGCAGGTTGAGGTTGCGGCGTACCCGGTGGCGCTGTTGCAGCAGCAGGAACAGCACACCGGGGGCGTCCGGCGGACCGACCTCCGGGTCCGCCGTGGTGTCGCGCTCGCCGAGCAGCGTGTCGACCGCCTCGCTCAGCCATGTCTCGGCGGTCGACGAACGACCGGCCGCGTCCAGCGCCGCGCTCAGGTAGGCGGGCACGTCGGGCTGCGTGAGCAGCAACGGACGCAGCGCCGTCAGCTCGGCCATCGCCTCGTCGTCCCGGCCGCCAGCCTGGAACATCACCCGGGCCCGCAGCGCGCGGGCCACGCCCGCCCGGGGGTCGTCCACCGAGGGGTACGCCGCCAGCGCCTGATCCGCGTACCGCAGGGCCGCGTCCGTCCGGGCCCGGATCCGGGCGATCTCGGCGGCGAGCGTCAGGGCGTCCCCGGCATCGTCCGGGTCCTCCAACCGGCCCTGCTCGACCGCCTCGGCGATGTCGGCCGCGACACCGAGCGGGTCGGCCGCACCGAGCGCCGAGCGGCGTAGTTCGGCGAGGTCAGCCTTGGTGAGTACGTCTCTCGTCGGCACGATCTCACGGTACGTCGGAGGGCTCCCGTCCGGTCCAATTATGGTCATCTGCTGTCAACCCGCCCCCGATAGCGTCCGGTCGCCAGTTTCTCGACCAGAGCACACAAAGGCGGAGTTATGGGCACGGTGGATCGGCGTACCTTCCTCAAGGCGATGGGAGTTCCCGCGATCGGCGCGGCGCTCCCGCTGGACCTCAGCAAGGCGCTCGCCATCCCGGCGAACAACCGGACCGGCTCGATCGAGGACGTCGAGCACGTGATCATCCTGATGCAGGAGAACCGGTCCTTCGACCACTACTTCGGCGCCATGCGCGGTGTACGCGGCTTCGCCGACCCCCATCCGGTGACCCTGCCGTCGGGCAAGGACGTGTGGCACCAGCCCGACGGCGCCGACGAGCTGCTGCCGTTCCGCCCCGAGGTGAAGAACCTCGGCCAGACCTTCCTGCCGGACCCGCCGCACGGGTGGAACGACGGGCACGCCGCCTGGAACGACGGCCGGTTCGACGGGTGGGTGCCGAACAAGGGCGTCACGTCGATGACGTACCACACCCGGCAGGACCTGCCCTACCACTACGCGCTCGCGGACGCGTTCACCGTCTGCGACAGCTACCACTGCTCGCTGATGGGGCCGACCGACCCGAACCGCTACCACATGTGGAGCGGCTGGGTCGGCAACGACGGCAAGGGCGGCGGCCCGGTCATCACCAATGCCGAGGCCGGCTACGACTGGTCCACGTACCCGGAGCGGCTGGAGCGCAACGGCATCTCCTGGAAGATCTACCAGGACGTCGGCACCGGGCTCAACGCGGCCGGCTCCTGGGGTTGGACGAACGACCCGTACATCGGCAACTACGGCGACAACTCGCTGCTCTACTTCCGCCAGTACCAGAACGCGCAGCCCGGCACGCCCCTGGCGGACCGCGCGAAGACCGGCACCGAGATCCGTACCCAGGGCCGCGACCCCGAGGCGCTGCTGGCCGACTTCCGGGCCGACGTCGAGGCGGGACGCCTGCCGCAGGTCTCCTGGATCACCGCGCCCGAGGCCTACACCGAGCACCCGAACTGGGAACCGGCCTACGGCTCCTGGTACGTCTCGCAGGTCATCGACATCCTCGCGTCGCACCCCGAGGTGTGGAGCAAGATGGCGCTCTTCATCACGTACGACGAGGAGGGCGGCTTCTTCGACCACGTGGTCCCGCCGACGCCTCCGCAGACGCGCGAGCACGGACAGTCGACCGTGCCCACCACCAACGAGATCTTCCCCGGCGACGCCGACCACCCGGCGGGCCCGTACGGCCTGGGCATCCGCGTACCCATGATCATCGTGTCGCCGTGGACGCGGGGCGGCTACGTCAACTCGCAGGTCTTCGACCACACCTCGCTGATCAAGTTCCTGGAGACGCGGTTCGGGCACGGCCGGTCGGACCTGGTCGAGAAGAACATCACCCCGTGGCGGCGTGCCGTCGTCGGCGACCTAACCACGGCCTTCGACTTCCGGCACCCGAACCGTTCGCGCGACGTGAAGCTGCCGGACACCGACGACTTCAAGCCCGGCGACCTGGTCCGGCACCCCGACGAGGTGCCGGTACCGCCGGCCGAGGGGCGGCTGCCCAAGCAGGAGCGCGGTGTACGGCCGGCGCGGGCGATCCCGTACGCCCTGCACGCCGACGGACGTCGGGGCGACGGCGAGTTCCGGATCGACTTCCGCAACACCGGCGGCGCGGGAGCGGTCTTCCAGGTCCGTCAGGCCGGCAGCACGGCCGCGCCGCGCAGCTACACGGTCGAGCCGGGCAAGCGCCTGGCCGACACCTGGCAGGTCTCCTCCGGGTACGACCTGTCGGTGCACGGACCGAATGGCTTCTTCCGCCGGTTCGCCGCCGGCCGCTCGGATCTCGACATCACGCCCACCTTCGACGAGCGGGGCGACAAGATCGAGCTCACGCTCACCAACCGTGGGCCGAAGCGGGTCGAGGTGACCGTCCGGGACGGGTACCACTCGCGGCCGGTCACGCTGTCGTTGCGCCCCGGTCACACCGAGCGCGCCACCTGGGCGCTGGCCCGCACGCACGGCTGGTACGACCTGACGGTCGCCGTCGCGGGTGACCCCGGCTTCGCGTACCGCTGCGCGGGCCACGTCGAGAACGGCAAGGACAGCATCAGCGACCCGGCCCTGGGTGGGCTCGTCTGAACAGTGTCGCGTCATCCGTCCTACCAGGACGGCCGCGATCAGCCCTCGTCGGTCTCCGGCTGACGACGGTACGCCGGTGAGCGTCATGACTCTGTGGTTGGACAAGCCGCAGAGTCATGGCGCTCGTCGCTGTTACGGCTCGCGTGGACGTCACGCCACGCTTCGCCGCACCAGCGGAACGGGCATGGTGCGACCTATTAAGTAGCCATGACCGCAAATGTAAAAGCGCTCCGAAGGGGCCTGTAGATCTGTGCACGACTAATGCGCTGGCAGCTTCAGGGAATGGCATTTCTGAGTATTGTTCTCCCATTCAAGGCAATTACCAGAAGTAGCCAATAAAGTTGCCCCGAGCAACGTTATGCTTCGATGCACGAGAAGATCGACGTAGTGAGCTGCTGTTATAGCGACCACCGCAACCCGGACGGCGGCGACGGCAGGACGTCGATGTCACCCTCAGTCACCGTGCGCTCCGTCCCGTCGCAGCCGTCGCTGACGACTCGACTGGCGGCAAGAAATGCTTAACGGCCGTCGTCCACGTAATTAACCCGTAACGGATCGGACCCACAACGAAATCATTTGCCCGGCTAACGTTCCGGCACTAGAGCCGCCACCTGTTCGGGGAACCGCTCAGGTGGCGGTGCCATGTGTCAGCTCGATGAGGAGGTCGTCCGCGTGGAGCCGATGGTCACCGAGCCCCAGGTGCTCCGCGCCGGAGAGCCGGGCGACGAACGGGGGCGCAGCGTGGCGTCGCCCGCCGCCCTGGTCCGGACGGTCAGCAGGTCACCGACCCGGATCGCCCTGGCCCGGCTGCGCCGCGACCGGGTAGCGATGATCTGCGCCGCGATCTGTGCCGCCTACGTCCTGATCGCGATCTTCGCGCCGTTGCTCGCCCGGGTGGAGGGGCAGAACCCCAGCGAGCTGCACCAGAGTCTGATCGACGAGTTCGGCTTCCCGACGATCGGGCCGACCGGCGAACACTGGTTCGGGGTGGAGCCCCGCCTGGGTCGCGATCTCTTCGCCCGCTGGGTGTACGGCGCACGCCCGTCGCTCATCGTCGCCGTCGCGGTCACCACGATCACCACGATCATTGGCGTGGTCGTGGGCCTGGTCGCCGGCTTCTCCGGCGGCTGGGTCGACCGGGTGCTCTCCTGGCTGATCGACCTGGTGCTCAGCCTGCCGTACCTGCTCTTCGCGATCGCCAGCTCCGCCGTGCTGGTCGCCATCTTCGGCGGCGCCGACGGTGCCGGCTCCGAGGACGTGGCCCAGATCCGCTTCATCTCGCTGATCTGCGTGCTGTCGTTCTTCGGCTGGGCGAGCCTCGCCCGCCTGGTCCGGGGGCAGGTGCTCTCGCTGCGGGAGCGGGAGTTCGTCGCGGCGGCCAAGGTGCTCGGCATCCCGACCCGGCAGGTGCTCTTCAAGGAGCTGCTGCCGAACCTGGTGGCACCGATCGTGGTCTCGGTGTCGCTGGCCCTGCCCGGCTACGTCGTGGCGGAGGCCGGCCTGACCGTGCTCGGGGCGGGGTTGATCGAACCCACGCCGTCCTGGGGCCTGACGATCTCCGCCGCCACCACGTACTACCGGGCCGACCCGCTCTACCTGTGGCTGCCCGTACTCGGCATCACGATCCTGGTGCTCGCCCTGAGCCTGCTCGGCGACGCCGTACGCGATGCCTTCGATCCCCGGACCCGTCGATGAGGACGACCCGGGTTGAAGTGCAACCGAAAGACAAGACAGGAGTACGTCTGTGAGGCAACTGAAGGTTGGTCTCGCCGCCGCGCTGGCCGCCACCATGGCGGTGGCCGGCTGCGGTAGCCCCTCGTCGAACAACGGCAGCAGCGGCGGGGGTGACGCCAAGGGCATCGAGACCCAGCAGAGCGCGCTCGACCCGACCGCCAAGGGGCCGGCGGCCGAGGTGCCCGGCGCCAAGAAGGGCGGTGTCATCACTGTCTACTCCCAGCTGACCCCGAACACCTTCGACCCGACCGACACCTACTACGCCGACGCGTTGGCGATCGAGAAGCTGATCTTCCGCAGCCCGACCCAGTTCGCGATCCGCAACGGCAAGCCGGTGCTCGTACCGGACCTGACCGACCTCGGCACCGTCTCGTCGGACAAGCTGACCTGGACGTTCAAGCTGCAGTCGGGCATCAAGTACGGCGACGTCAGCGAGGTCAAGGTCGAGGACCTGGCGTACGCGATCAAGCGGTCGTTCGCCCACGACGTGTTCGCGAACGGTCCGACGTACCAGCTGACCACCTTCAAGGACGGCGACAAGTACAAGGGCCCCTACGTCAGCGGTGACACCTACGCCGGTGTGGAGACCCCGGACCCGAGCACGCTGGTCATCCACCTGGCCCGGCCGTTCGCGGACCTGCCCCTCTACCTGACCTTCCCGGTGTTCACGCCGATCCCGAAGGCCAAGGACACCAAGGAGAACTACAAGAACAACCCCCTCGCGACCGGGCCGTACCAGTTCGACACCTACACCCCCGGCACCGAGCTGAAGCTGAAGAAGAACCCGAACTGGGACCCGAACACCGACGCGGTGCGGCACCAGTACCCGGACGGCTTCGACTTCAAGTGGGGCGGCGAGGACCCGAAGACCCAGCAGCAGGTGCTCAACAGCGCCGGCGAGGACGCCAACGCCCTCAACTACGGCGCCGTCGACGCCTCGCTGATCCCGCAGCTCACCGGGGACAAGAAGGCCCAGCTGATCCAGGGCGAGCAGCCCTGCACGTACTCGGTGCAGATGGACACCCGCAAGATCCCGCTGGAGGTGCGTAAGGCGATCGCCAAGGCGTACCCGTACGACCAGGTCAACAAGGCCGCCGGTCTGAACAGTTTCAACTCCCAGCCGGCCAGCACCATCCTGCCGCCGAGCGTGCCGGGCTACACCAAGTACGAGCCGCTGCCGGGCCTGAGTGGTGTCGGCCAGGGCGACCCGGCCGCGGCCAAGGCCGACCTGGAGGCGGCCGGCAAGGTCGGCTTCGAGCTCACCTGGTACTACGACAACACCAAGCCGATCCCGCAGCAGACCAACCAGATCCGGGTCGACGCCTTGAAGGCGGCCGGCTTCACCGTGAAGCCGATCGGTGTCACCACCGCGGAGCTGCGCTCCAAGATCGCTGACTACGACGCTCCGGTCAACATGGGCCAGGCGCCGCAGGGTTGGTGCTCGGACTGGCCGAGCGGCGGCAGCTGGTTCCCGGTGCTGTTCCAGTCGCACAGCATCTCCGACAACCTCAGCTGGGGCGAGCTCAGCGACAAGGCGCTGGACGCCAAGATCGATGAGATCGGCAACCTCCCGGCCGACCAGGCCGTCGCCAAGTGGGGCGAGCTGGACAAGGAAATCATGGGCAAGTACGTGGCCCTGCCGCGCTACTACGGCAAGCTCGCCTTCGCCATCGGCACGAACATCGGTGGCGCCGAGGGCGACGCCTCCGCGGGTGAGCCGTTCTACCTGAACTTGTTCCTCAAGAACTGACTCTCCGCACTCCCAGTCGTGGACGCCGGCCGGCCTCCGGCACTGTGCCGGCCGGCGTCCACCCTCTCCCGATCCGGCTTGGGCTCCCCGCCCCGGCCCGCTGCCACCAGGAGCCTCGGCGGTGCTCATCTACATCCTGCGACGGATCGTCAGCGCGGTCTCCGTCGTCATCGTGACGCTGATCGCCAGCTTCGGGCTGTTCTTCGTCGCGCCCACCGACCCGGCCGGAACGATCTGCGGCCAGCGCTGCACCCCGGAGCGCTACGCCGACATCAGCGCCAGCCTCAACCTCGACGAGCCCGTCGCGCAGCAGATCGGCGGATATCTCGAGGGGCTCGTGGTCGGGCGCACCTACCACTCCGGTGGGCTCGCCATCGACTGCCATGCGCCCTGCCTCGGCTACTCGTACACCCTCGGCCAGCCGGTCACGAAGCTGATCGGGCAGGCCCTGCCGGTCACCGTCTCGATCGTCCTCGGTGGCGCGGTGGTCTACCTGATCGTCGGCATCCTCGCCGGCATCGTCGCGGCCCGAAGACGAGGGACCTACCTGGACCGGCTCATGGTCGGCACCTCGCTCGGCATCAACGCCGTGCCGTACTTCGTGGTCGCGCTGCTCGTCTCGCTGTACGCGACGTTCCTGCCGCACGCCGGCTACCACCCGCTGCTGGAGAACCCGTTCACCTGGGCGACCGGACTGCTGGCCGCCTGGCTGACGCTGGGCCTGGCCAACGCCGCCTCGTACACCCGCTACGCCCGAGCGTCCATGATCGAGACGCTGGGCGAGGACTACATCCGCACCGCCCGCGCGAAGGGCATCAACGAGCGTCGGGTGGTCTACCGCCACGGCCTGCGCGCCGCGATCACCCCGATCGCCACCATCTTCGGCATCGACCTGGCAATCCAGTTGACCGGAGCGATCTTCACCGAGGCGCTGTTCGGGTTGCCCGGCCTCGGCGTGCTGACCCTGCGCGCCTTCAACCAGTACGACCTGCCGGTGCTGATGGCCGGCGTGCTGGTCGGCTCGGTGGTGCTGGTCGTGATGAACCTGCTCGTCGACATCCTCTACACGATCCTCGACCCGCGAGTGAGGCTGGGATGACCGAACCGCACCTGCTGTCGAGCCCGGAGCGACGGCCCGAGACGGTCTCCCGCGCCCGCCGCGCCGTCGGCGACCGTGCCGCCGGGCAGTCCTACCTGGAGGTCACCGACCTCACCGTCACCTTCCCGACCGCCGACGGCCTCGTGCGGGCGGTGCAGGGGCTCAGCTACTCCCTGCCACTGGGTCGCACCCTCGCGGTGGTCGGCGAATCCGGCTCCGGCAAGAGCGTGTCCAGCATGGCCATCATGGGCCTGCACGACCCGCGCAGCACCCGGATGACCGGCTCGATCACCGTCGGCGGCGAGGAGATCGTCGGCATGCCGTCCGCCGAACTCCGCAAGCGGCGAGGTGCCAACGCCGCGATGATCTTCCAGGATCCACAGTCGTCGCTGCACCCGTACTTCACCGTCGGCGACCAGATCATCGAGGCGTACCGGGCGCACCACCGCGTGTCCAAGCGGGTGGCCCGGGACCGGGCGGTCGACATGCTCGGCCGGGTCGGCATCCCCAACCCCCGCCGCCGCCTGGGTGACTACCCGCACCAGTTCTCCGGCGGCATGCGACAACGCGCGATGATCGCGATGGCCCTGGTCAACGACCCCAAACTGCTGATCGCCGACGAGCCCACCACCGCGCTGGACGTCACCGTGCAGGCGCAGATCCTCGACCTGATCATGGAGTTGCAGCAGGACTTCGGCTCGGCGGTCCTCTTCATCACCCACGACCTCGGGGTCGTCGCCGAGATCGCCGACGACGTGCTGGTCATGTACGGCGGACGCGGCGTCGAGTACGGCCGGGCCGACGCGATCCTCGGCCGGCCACTGCACCCGTACACCTGGGGTCTGCTGGAGAGCATCCCGGCGGTCTCCGGCGAACCGGCCCGGCTGCACCCGATTCCCGGCACGCCGCCCAGCCTGCTCGCGTTGCCCACCGGGTGCTCGTTCCACCCGCGGTGCGAGTTCGCCGGTCGGGCGCGGGGTTGCGCCGTGGACCTGCCCGAGCTGGTCTCCCGCACGGCGGACACCACCCGGACCTCCCGCTGCCACCTGCCCGACCCGGCCGGGATCTTCGAGACCGACATCCTGCCCCGGCTGCCCTGAAGGAACACGTGATGACCACTGCCACCACCGACACCGCGACCCTCGCCGCGACCGGGGCACCGTTGCTGGAACTGCGGGACCTGCAGATGCACTTCACCGCTCGGGGCGACGGGTGGTTCGGCCGCGACGACCACCGGATCCGCGCCGTCGACGGAGTGTCGCTGCAACTGCGCGCCGGCGAGACGCTCGGCCTGGTCGGTGAATCCGGTTGCGGCAAGACCACCACCGGCCGCCTGATCACCCGGCTGCTCGAACCGACCGGCGGTCAGGTCCTCTACCAGGGGACCGACATCACGCACCTGAAGGAGAAGGACCTGCGGCCGTACCGGCGGGAGCTGCAGCTCATTTTCCAGGACCCGTACTCGTCGCTCAACCCGCGGCACACGGTGGGCACCATCATCGGCGCGCCCCTGCGGGTGCACAACCTGGTGCCCAAGGGCAGGGAACTGGACCGCGTCCGCGAGTTGCTGGAGGTGGTGGGGCTCAACCCCGAGCACTACAACAGGTACCCGCACGAGTTCTCCGGCGGTCAACGGCAGCGCATCGGCATCGCCCGCGCGCTGGCCGTACAGCCGAAGGTGATCGTCGCCGACGAACCCGTCAGCGCCCTCGACGTGTCGATCCAGGCGCAGGTGATGAACCTCCTCGAAGACCTCCGCAAGGAGTTCACCATCGCCTTCGTCTTCATCGCCCACGACCTGGGCGTGGTGCGGCACTTCTGCGACCGGGTGGCCGTCATGTATCTCGGTCGGGTCGTCGAGACCGCCGACCGCGACGCGCTCTACGGCACGCCGCAGCACCCGTACACCCAGGCGTTGCTCTCCGCCGTACCCGATCTGGGGGTCGTGCGCGGCGGGGCGCCGAAGACCCGGATCCGGCTGGCCGGCGACGTGCCGGGCCCGATGGACCCGCCGACCGGCTGCCGGTTCCGCAGCCGCTGCTGGAAGGCCGAGGACGTCTGCGCCACCACGACCCCGCCGCTGCGCCAGGTGGGCGACGGGCACGCCGCGGCGTGCCACTTCGCCGGCCCGTTGTCGGAACCGGCCACCGCGGTGGCGGCCTGACGAGCCCGGCCCGGCCTCGTGGATGCCGCCGCCGGCCGGCTACCGCACGCGCCCGAGGTACGTCAGCATCGTGCGGCGGGCCCGTCAGAACTCCTCGTACACCGCGGGGTCCTGATCTGAGAGGCGCCCGTCCGGGCGGCCCAGCGCGGTGATGGCCTCGACCTGGTCGTCGGTGAGCGTGATGCCGAAGACGTCCAGGTTCTCGACCTGCCGCTGCGGCGAGGCGGCCTTGGGCAGCGGGATCACCTGGCGGGCCACGTGCCAGGCCAGGATCGTCTGCGCGGTGCTGACGCCGTGCGCGGCCGCGATCTCGGCGATGACCGGGTGCTGTCGCAGGTCGTTGCCGTGGCCCAGCGGACTCCACCCCTGCACCAGGATGCCGTGCTCCCGGTGGTAGTCGAGCGCCTCCTGCTGCGGAAAGTACGGGTGCACCTCGATCTGGTTGACCACCGGCGCGACACCGGTCTCGGCAACCAGCCGGTCGATGTGCTCGGGCAGAAAGTTGGAGAGCCCGATGTGCCGCACCAGACCCCGCTCGCGCGCCTCGATCAGCGCCCGCCAGGCCTGCACGTACCGGTCTTCCTTGGGGTTCGGCCAGTGGATCAGGTAGAGGTCGATCCGGTCGAGGCCGGTGCGGAACACACTCTCCTCGATGGTGGTCAGCGCCTCGTCGTAGCGGTGGTGCCGCCCCGGCAACTTCGACGTGACGATCAGTTCGTCGCGGACGTCGCCCGCGTCCCGCGCGGCCCGACCGACCGCGCCCTCGTTCTCGTAGTTGACCGCCGAGTCGAGCAGCCGGTAACCCGCCCGGATCGCGTGCCCGATCGCGTCGACGCCCGCCGAGCCGTTCAACTGGTACGTGCCGAGCCCGATCGCGGGCAGGGTCGTGCCGTCGGCAGCGCTCAGGTGCGGAATCGTCATGATCAGGACCCTACTCGCACGAGTGGCGCGTCACCGAGGGCTCGTCAACTGTCGATGAACCGTAGGAAGACCGTGCCGCTGCCGGCATCGAGGTAGACGGTGCCGTTGCGGGGTGTCGTCTGGACGTCCTCGGCGTACTTCTCACTGACCTGCCAGGTGCCGCCGGTGGGCAGGAACGGACGCAGTTCGGCGCTCAACGACGCTTCCCAGCCGGGTGGCGCGGGCTGCCACTCGTATTCCTTGAGGATCGTGGCGATGGTGTCGGGTCGCAGCACGACCAGTGCCTCGATCTGAGTGTCGGTCGGGCCCGGCACGGTGACGCGGCTTTCACCCCCGGCGGTTGCTGCCTGCCAGTGGGCTTCGACGAAGTCGCCGAGACGCGGGAACCGTTTCGCGATCGGTTCCCTGTCGGTCTGGACCGGTGCCGGGCTCACGCTGGCGGTCCGATCTGGCGGATCGTCGTTGCGGGCGGTGTCGGAGCATCCGGCGAGAGCGACGACGAGCGTCGTCGCCACCAGCCCGGCGCGAAGGTCAACCATCACGATGTGCTCCTTGTCGGACCCTGTCATGCAGAAAAGCGAACCGATGCCCAAACCGGTGACCCCCGGTTCGTCCACGATACTGAGGACACCACGGCGGCGACGCCAGCCGCCTGCGGCAGCCCTCTCAGACAGACCCGGGATCACCAACGGGGGCGTCGCGGATGGCGAGCGCGGCCTGGACGAGCGCGGCGTGGGTCAGCGTCTGGGGGTAGTTGCCGAGGTGGGCGCCCGTCGCCGGGTCCACCTCTTCGGCGTACAGGCCGAGGGGACTTGCGTAATCGACCAGGGCCTCGAACAGCTCGACGGCCTCGCGCCGACGTCCGGTGCGGGCCAGGGCCTGAACGAGCCAGAACGAGCAGGGCAGGAACGCGCCCTCGGTGCCGGGGAGGCCGTCCCGCCCGGGCGGGTAGCGGTAGAGCAGTGGACCGCCGGCGGACAGCCGGTCCCGGATGGCGTCGATGGTGCCCCGTACCCGGGGTGAGTCGGTCGGGTCCATGCCGAGCAGCGGCAGGACGAGCAGCGCCGCGTCGAGGTCCCGGGAGCCGTACGTGCGGACGTAGCTGTTCGCCGCCGGGTCGACGCCGCGCATCCGGACGTCGGCGGCAATGGCGTCCCGGGATCGCTGCCAGCGTCGACGTTGGCGGTCCGACAGGGGATGGGTGTCGGCGATGGCCAGGGCACGGTCCAGGGCGAGCCAGCCCATGAGCTTGGAATGGACGTGTTGGGCGGGCTCGCGTACCTCCCAGATACCGGCATCGGGCTCCGGCCAACATTGGGAGACCACGTCGGCGAAACCGCGCACCGCCCGCCACGTCTCGGCATAGAGGCGGTGTCCGGACTGAGCGAACGCCCAGGCCGCGTCAATCACCCAGCCGTAGCCGTCGAGCTGGTGCTGACCGGCAGCGGCGTTGCCCACGCGTACCGGCCGGCTGCCGAGGTAGCCGGGCCAATCGAGTTTCCGTTCCGCCGGTACGTGCCGGCCATGCAGCGTGAGCAGCGCCGGCAGGCGTGGCCGTTGCAGCCGGCTGGCGTGCAACAGCCAGGCGAGGAAGCCCTGGGCCTCGTCGGCCTTGCCGACGCTGAGGAAGGCGCTGACGCCGATGCTGGCGTCACGGGGCCAGACGTAGCGGTAGTCCCAGTTGCGTTCCCCGCCGGGATCCTCGGGCAGGGACGTGGTGGGTGCGGCCACCGGCGCTCCCGAGGGCGAGTAGGTGAGCAGCCGCATCGTGAGCAGACTCCGTACGACGTGCTCCCGGAAGGGCACCCGCTCGTCGATCTCCGCGGTCCAGGCGCGCCAGCGGGCCTCGTCCTCGACGAGCAGGTCCCAGGCGGCCGTCGGCTCGACGTGGACGATCGGCTCACGGTGGGCCACGGCCAGCACGAGGGTGACCGGATGATCGGGCCGGACCGTGAGGGGAGTCGGTCGGCCCGGTTCGATCCGGACCGTGGGCGTGCTGTCCAGCGCGACCGCCAGCGCCCCCCACTCACACACCAGGGTCTGACGCCGGTGCTGGACCCGGGGCCGGCGGTGTCGTACGCCCAGGCGGGGATCGAACTCCACCACCGCGTCGACCGCCGCCCGCTCGGCCGACAATCGGCGTACGACCAGTGTCGTGGGCAGCAGGCGACCGCTGACCTCGGCCACCATGGCCTCGGTGAGGCGGAGCCGGCCGCCGCCCACCGCCCAGGTGGTCTCCAGGGTGGCGGTGTGCTGCCGGTACCGGCGTTCGAGGACCGTGGCCGGCCGCGCCGGGCCGACCCGGAACGTTCCGGCGTCCGGACCCCCGACCAGTCGGCCGAACAGGGACTCACCGTCGAAGCGCGGTACGCAGAGCCAGTCCATCGCGCCGTCACTGGCGACCAGCGCGGCGGTACGCGTGTCGCCCAGCAGCCCGTAGTCACTGATCGGCCGCTCACCGGTCACGGCGGTCGCTCCTCGACGAGCCCCGGGTCACCGGGCCTGCAGGAGTATCCCGAGAGCAACCCCGTAGACGACGTGGACGACAACCGTGACCAGGGGAGTCTGGACCCCGTAGTTGAGGGCGAACAGCCCGGGCGGCTCCAACACCGCCGTGCTTGCCGGTCCCGCCCGCTGCGACGCCATGCGGGGGTGGACGCCAGGAAGCAGCGGCAGCAGCACCGTCAGGGCGATGCCGACGTGCACGATCCCGAGCAGCGCTCCGATCCACCAGGTGGCGCGGTACAACAGCGCGAACGTGCCCGCGTACCCGAGGGCGAACCCCTGACCGACGCACAGGTGCAGGAAGAACCCGACGACCCGGGCCCGGTCGGGATCGGCGGTGACGAAGGTCCCGAGCACCAGGGGCAGGTCGAGCCGGGTGAGGCCGGCCAGCTGAGCGGTGATCATCGCCGCGGTGAGCAGCGCGGTGGCGACCAGCCCGAACAACGCCCATCCGGCCCAGTCCATCTCAGCAGTCGTCGACGCCGCGGGGGTGCTCATTCATGGGTCCACCCTTCGGCTGAAACGGCGCGTGATCCGCGACCGAACGCCCACCCCCGAGCGTCCGGTTTATCACCATAAGCCACTGGAGCTGTCGAACTGGCCTGCTTGCCCAGACGTCTCTTGACGAGTTTGCCCGCCGCAACTGCCTGGTGGTTGCGCCCCAACCGGACCGGCCCCTCGTTCGTCCAAGATAGTGAGGACAACACCGAGGGGACTCTGTCGTGGCAGGTTGGGAGCAGGCGCTGGCGGATCTCGTCGACGCCCGAGGCGCGGCGCTGAAGCGCTACGCCTACCTGCTCTGCGGCAACGACAGCGACGCCGAAGACTTGGTGCAGGACGCGTTGGTGCGAGCATTCACCCGGCCACGGCGCGACAACGTCGAGAACTCTGAGCAGTACGTTCGCAAGGTCGTCGTCAACCTCTACCTCGACCGGATCCGGCGGCGGGAGGTGTGGCGGCGCGTGATGCCGTTCGCGCTGGCGCCGGACCGGGTCGAGGACGGTTCACGTGCCGCGGATGCCCGACATGACCTCCGGGCGGCGCTCCTGGAGCTCACCCCACAACAACGTGCGTGCGTTGTCCTCTACTACCACGTCGATCTGCCCATTCCAGAGATCGCCGCACAACTCGGCTGCGGTGCCGGCACGGTGAAACGCCACCTGTATGACGGTAGACGTCGCCTGGCGGGGCTGCTGCACGACGACATAGGGGAGGACGAACGTGCCGTCCGATGACCGTGTTTGGCGGGACCGTCTGGCAAGCGTGGCAGACGAGGCCGATCCGCCGTCGTTCGCCACTGATCGCGTACGCGCACGCGTCCGGCACCGTCGAGGGCTGCTGGCGGCCGGAACCGGCGTTGCTTCGATCATGGTGATGTCGCTGGTGACGGTCGCCGTGGCCGGGATCGTCAGCGGCGGTGATCCGACTATCGGCACAGGCGCGACTCCGGGGCCGTCGACCCCCACCGGGCCAACCGCCACTGCCGAGAAGGAGCCCGAGGTGTACGTCTGCGGCGACCGCTACGACCACGTGGCTCCCACTCCGGGCGGCCTCCTTACTGCAGACGTGTCCTCGGTGGTCAAGGTGAGGAACGACTCCGGCCCAGCAGTGACGGTGACATTCGCCGCCACGCGGGCGGTCCATGTGGCTTCCAGTCCGCCATCGCTTCTTCAGGTGCTCTATCTGAAGGACGGTGTCATTGTCGGCGGAGGGCCGATGGTCAACAAACCGGGCGATCCCAGTTCCCAGGGCATCGATGCGATCCGAAGTGGGTTTGATCTCGCTCCCGGCAAACCTCACGAACTGCAGCTGGGCCCGCGAGAGATGTTGTGCCCGTCCCTGACCTGGCCCGACATCTGGGCCACGCCCGATCGTTACGAGGTCGCGGTGGTGATCGGCCCGGTCGAAGACCGCGGGGACGAGCTCGTCCTCAATGTGCCGCTCCCGCCCTCGGCCGCCTCGCTGGTGATGAAAGCGGCGTTGCCGGGCTGAGCGACGTCTTCCCCGCGCAGCCCGACTTCGAGGCCACGCGGGGAAGTGTCGGTGCCGGAGATCAGGGTGCGAGCGACATTCCAAGTGTGTTGAAGATGGCCGGCGCTTACGTCCACCTCGCCATCGTGCCGCCGCCATGGCTCATGATTCCGCGAGCCTGACGAACGTTGGCACTCACGCCGCAGTGATCGCCTGTCACAACGAGATGACGACCGGTTGGACTTGGACGTTCTTGGGCAACTGCTGAGGCGAGGGGACCGGCGTACTGATGTTGACGGACAGGTTGTAGCCGTAAATGGCGACTCCGTCGAGGTGGTTCGCGCCCGGCCAGCTCGACTCGAGGCGAACCGCCATCAGGGTGGGGAAGTTGGTCACCTTCTCGGCGCACGAGCGGATCAAAACCACGCTCGGGGTGGCGGTCAGGTGGATGGCCAGCATCCGGGCCAGCTTCTTGTAGGTCCAACCCCAGTCCTTGGCACCTGCCTCGGCGTCACCGATCTCCTCGTCGTTGCCGTGCGCACGAATGCACAGTGGCTCACCGTTCTGCACCCCGGCCAGGTAGGTGGCCAACTGCCGATCCGCCTCCGCCTGCGTGAGCCCGGCGTCGATGGGCAGGAGGGCACCCCATGCGGCCGCGCCCGATTCGGCTCCCTCAGATTGACGGCGGGTATTCGGATCCTGGGTTGCCACGATGAACATGACTCGCTCCTTCGGATTCGCTGCCTCGAGTGGGCCGACGAGAGCAGGCTAGCCCGGTGGGCAGCGACAGAGGCTGTCGTCTATCCGGCGTGGATCGTTGTGGTCGCATCTCGGACAACCGCTCGCCGACCATTGTAGACAGTGCTGGCTAATCCCAGTCATTGATCCGCAATTCCTGTGGAGGCAATTGCCGTAGGGCGGACTTCCGCAGGGCGCTTTCTGTGCCACCCGTCGGAGTGGTCGTCAGGACTGCGGGAGGTGGATCGTGTTGCTGCCGGCGCTGCCGATGAAGGCGTCCCAAGCCGTTGGGTGGAAGGTGAGAGCCGGTCCGGCCTGATTCTTGGAGTCGCGGACCGCGACGATGCCGGGGAGATTGGTGGCGACCTCGACGCAGTCGCCACCGTTGTCGCCGCTGCGGGTGCTCTTGCGCCAGATGGCGCCACTCAGGTCAGTCATGCCGCATCTCCCCAGCGATCTGCTTGATCATGTCCATCGATTCTGCCTCGCCGAGGGCCAGCGCATCCAGTCCTCGCCAGACGCGCTCGTAAGCGGCCAGTTCGTCGGGCTTGTCAAGGTACAGGGCGCCGGTCAACGACTCGCTGTAGACCACCGACGGTTCCGGCGCGGTACGACCGCCCTTGGTCGCCGGGAAGTCAAGGATCACAAAGGATCCCGCTACCGCGCCAGGCTGCGGGCCTGCTGCCAGGGGTAGCACCCTGACGATGACGTTCGGTAGCTCGAACAGTCTGATGAGGTGAGCGAGCTGCTCGGTCATGACCTGCGAACCACCAACACCCCGCCGAAGCACCGCCTCAGACAGCACGGATTCAAGCCTGGGAGCTGCCGGCAAGCGTCGAAAGAGCAATGCCTGCCGTTGAAGTCGGACCTGTACCGCTCGCTCGCGTTCCTCCTCGTTGAGCATTCCGCCCAGGCGGTAGAGCGCGCGGGCGTACTCCTTCGTCTGAAGGATCCCAGGGATGAGCGACTCGTCATATCGGCGAAGGTGGGCGGCAGCGGATTCCAGGCCCACGTACAGCTCGAACCAGTTCGGCACTGCGTCGCCGTACGCGTGCCACCAGCCCTTCGACTTCGTCTCGGCGGCCAGTCCGCGCATCGCCTCGGTCATCTCGGGCGACACCCCGTACAGCTCGCACATCGCCTTGACGTCGAGCACCCGGACGGAGCCCTGGCCGCATTCGAGGCGCCAGATCTTCTGCCGGCTGTATTCGAGGGCTTCGGCGGCGGCGTCGAGTGTCACCCCGGCCTCGTTGCGGAATTGCCGCAGCAGCCGGCCGAGTTGCCGGCGCGGCACTGTCGATCCGATGTCGTCGGGCATCCGCACACTCCCTGGTTCCAACGCGCAACACTGCGTGACCTGCTTCTGCAACTCCTACGGGTTTCAGCAAAGAAAGTCAATGCACAACGGGGAAATCGCGGTATTGAACGTTGCATTTTCGATGCGGAGTGTCGCAGGCTGATCACAGCACGGCGGCCGGCCGGTCCCCCCGAACGGCCGCCGTGCATTCCCGAGCACCCCTCGCCCCTCCGCATCCGGAAGGCAGGCAGACATGAACGCCAGAAGCCAGCGACCAGGGACGGTGAGCGGTGGTGCGACCTACCGCTCCGCCGCGTACACCAGTCTCTTGCCGTGGCAGGTGCGTGAGCGCCGCTTTCCGCCTGTCGGGCTCGGGCGTCGCGGTCTGAACCCCGACGACGTGTACGCCTTCCTCGACCGGGTCGCCGTCGACATGGCGGCCGTCTACGCCGCTCTCGCCGAGAGTCGCCGCGAGACGGTCCGGATCAAGGCCGGCCTGCGTCGCTGGCAAGCCGGTCAGGCCCGCGCCCGCAACGAGCGGGACCAGGTCCAATGAGCCAGCGGTACGTCATCCACCTGCCCGTCGTCGCCACCGACCTGCCCGCCGCGCAACGCCTCGCCCGGGTGATCGGCCGCTGGATGTTGGTGCTGCCGATGACGGACCCGGGGGAGACCACCGTATCCGAGGAGGACCAGCAGTTCCTGCGCCACCGGGTCTTCTGCGACCTGCGGCTGCCCGGCGGCCGGCGCTGCCTCCTGCGCGACGGCCACGACGGCGACTGCTCCCGGCGTTTACGTCGATGACGAGTGCACAGCGCCGTACACGTCGCAGAGGCGATCTGCTTCGCTTGGCGTCAACGCTGCTTGGTGCAGGTGAGCACAATCAGCGTGTCAGTGGGCACCTTGCTCCCAGCCTTGGTGGACTGTTTGGTGACGGTCCAGTTCGAAGCAAGCAGAACAACGGTGTCGTGTTCGTCTTGGGAGCCGTACTGAATTTTGGTGAACCCGAGGTCACGGAGTTGGTCCGCAGCCACGGCCGCGTTCTGCCCAACCACGTTGGGCATCGCGACGGTTTCCGGCGCGGTGCTTGATAGCGGGGCGGCCGGTGTGCTGCTGGCGGCTGGAATCTCCGCCGAGACGGACGGTGTGCTTGGGGCATTGGTAGTCCGAGGAGCGTCGGCGGGAGCCGACGCGATCGCCGTAGGCGCAGGATCGGATTCGCCCATGCTCCGTCCGATCGCCACGCCACCGCAACACCCGATGAGTAGGGCGACGGAGCCTGCGATGAGGCCGACAACGAGCGGGTTGGTCACCTTCTTCGGCATTGTGGGCAGGCCCGGAGGGGGTGGCGGTTGTTGAGGAAAAGTCACTGGCCGATTTTCATGATCACCCGCGCTGTTGGCTAGCCGCCGACCAGGTGTCGCGATCAGCCCGTTCGGTCGACTGTCTACGCCACGTGGATAGATGAAATGAGCGAGTGGGGTTGCCGGGTAGGGCGCAGTCGTCACCGCTGTCGCCGCTGCGTTTGCTCTTACGCCAGGCGGCGCCGGTTAGATCAGTCATGCCACGGCGGCGAGTGCTCCCGCGGCTTGCGCCGGCGTGGGGAGTGGAGCGGGCCGCCGGGCCAGTGGGGCCCCGGCGGCCGGGAGTACGCCATTCAGTAGGTGAAGGTCCAGAGAAAGTAGAACCCGGGTGCGTTGGGACCGTACTGGCGGTACTCGCAGTAGTACCAGCTCCACTGCCCGGTGCGGGCACCCTCGCTGCCGTAGCTGTTGCAGAACTGGCCATCGGAGTAGACGCCGCGGAGCGTGCCGCCCTGCGGGTCGGCTGCCGCCGGGGCGGCGCCGGTTCCGACGAGTCCACCGATTGCGAGCGTCGCCGCCACCGCCAGCGTCGCCCATCTGCGTCCGCGCATGGGGTCTCCTTTCTTCACCGTCCACAGTGAACGTGCTTCGCGCCCAGTCGAGGCCAGGACATCGAAGCCTATGAGTGCAAGGCTATCCGTTGGAGCGGCCTCCGTAGTACGGGCCGAACGGGTGGCCGGTGGTGGGGAAATCCCCACTCCTGATTCGCCCGATCGGGATGAGGTGCGCTCACCTCGAGTTCCGGCAGGTTGTCGAGCTGCGAGGGTGCGCGACAACCAGTTGGGATCACGGGCGGCTCAAGGAGCGGGATCGCCAGGGAATCCTTCCGCCGTCGCCGGGAACCCAGGGCCAGCTAGTTCGAACACGTTGACCCTTGCGCGTGAGCGAGGAGCACTGAACGGACACGGGACGCATCGAGGTTAGGGGTGCCCTAACCGGCGGTTCGACGGCGATCGGGCCGGAGAGGAGAATCAGGTGGAATACGATGATTTCATCAACCTAGTGGCCACGCGGGCGAAGATGTCGACCGAGCAGGCGGCGACGGTCAGCCGCGCGACGTTGGAGACGTTGGCGGATCGGATCAGCGCCGGCCAGGCTGAGGACCTTGCCTATCAGCTTCCCGACGGGCTCGACGATCACCTGCGCAAGCCGCCACCGCATCGAAGGCAGGAACATGCCCAGCCGTTCGGGCTCGACGAGTTCGTGCGGCGGGTGGCGGACCACCCGGCGATCGACCGTCGGCTCGCGGATCCCGGGGTCCGCGCGGTGCTCACCACGCTCAGCGAGGCTGTTTCCCGTGACGAGTTCGAGGACGCGATGGCCCAGCTTCCGAAGGAGTTCCGGCAGGTGATCGAACCGGTGGGGGCCGACAGTCGGCAGCGCCGTAGGTAGCACGCAGGATCCCGCGACGCATCCCAACTGGTCCGGAAGGAGAGCTGGTGGACTACGCCGAATTTCTCGCAGCGGTGGGGGAGCGGGCGCGAATGCCGGCAGTGGAGGCGGAGAGCGTCGTCCGAGCACGCTGACGACCTTGTCGGAAGGGATCAGTGGTGACGAGGCACGGCACCTGGCCACCGAGGTCCCCGGGGAGTTGCGGGGGTACCTGTACAAGGACGTGGACTTCGCCGAACGGATTGACCTCGTGGAGTTTCTCAACGAGGTAGGGGTCCGTGCGGGAACGGATGGCGAGCGAACCGCTAAGGGCGCCCGCGCCGTGCTGACTACGCTGCGCGAGGCGGTGAGCGCGGAAGACATCGAGAACCTGGAATCGGAACTGCCAAAGGACTTCCGGCGGCTGCTCCATCCGGTGGACCGCAGCGTTGGGGCCTGAACCGAGCCATTCCCCGCTCGATCCGAGTACGGTGCGCGAGGCGGAGTTTCGATACGCCAGGCTGATCGTCTACTCGCCTCGGTGAACCAACTGGTCGGCTCGGAGCGTGAACATGGCGACGGTACGGCCATCGGCATCGGCGAACTCGACTTCGTAGGCAGCTGGGGGGCCGCTGAAAACATGCACGACCGTCCCCACGGCCCCGGCAGGCAGTTCTTCCTCCGGAATGGCTTCTCGGAGCTCAACCACGTCGTACAGCTCCAACATGTCACCCTTCCTTTGGTGGGAACGAGATGGTCACCATCCGAGGTGCGGATGCCCCGTTCTCCAGTATCCAGGCCGTGCGGACGGTGATCGTGCCACTTGGCCCGGTCAGAGGAAGGTCCACCTGCCACCGCTGGCCGAAATCGTCCGCCTTGCCTTGCAGAGGCTTGCCGACGAGTACGCCTTCGCGGATCTGCTGCATGATCACGTCGGCGTCGTCCGGACCGAGGCCGGTGGCCGAGTTGATGACGCGATACTTGTTCTTGCCGACCGGGTGCTCCGGGTTCATGGCGTAGGCGGTGATCTTCCGTGAGTCGATCTCGGCCTTACTGAAGTCCGGTCGGCTGGGGTCACCCGGAATTCTCGTCGGCTCGGGAGGGTCGGGCCTCTGCGAGCCGGGCGACTGCTTCTGTAGCCGCCCGAGTGCCTGCTTGAGCTTGTCGATGAGGTCGCCGAGGCGGCGTACCTCCGGGATCAGCCGTCGCAGGCTGGCCAGCAGTGCACGAAGCATCCGCGCGATCCGCGCCCCCCACGACGCGACGAGCGTCGTCACCTGTTCCACCACCAGCGGCGTGGCGAGTCCGCCGGTGATGAGGAGCTCACCCGCGTACGTGATGAGTCGGGACACGCACGTGGCGATGGCGTCGCGGACCAGGAGCCGGACGGCGGCCACCAGGCCGGCGGTGCCTTCGGTGATGGCGGCCATGGTGTCGGCGCCCTGGGCGAGGCCGATGATGGCCTGTTGTTGTTCGGCGGCCCAGGCGCGGTAGGCGGGGCCGGCGCTGCCGCCCCAGCCGGCGACGTCGTCGCGGACGGCGCGGGTCAGCTCGGCTGCGTCCTCGCGGAGCGAGACGGCGACGTTGCGCCAGGTCTGGGCGTGTGCGGTGATCTGCGCCGGGTCGCCGGCGAGCCAGTCGAGCGCCTCGCTGAGCGGCTTGACGTGTTCGATGAGCCAGGCGATTCCGTATTGCAGTAGAGCGCCGACCGGGTCGGAGACGAACGCGAGGGCGTCGAGGCCGGCGCTCACGACACCGAGGCTGCCGTCGATCCAACTGCCGCTGCGGATGCCCTGCGCGATGAGTTCGATGTCCTCGCAGATCCACACGCCCGCCCAGGCGCTGGGCGGGGTGTCCGCTGCGGCGGCGACGAGCGGGTTGGACGTCACGGGCGCTGCCGCACCCCGTCGAGCAGGTGCTTGGCATGGGCGTCGGAGTCTCGGTACTGGTCGGCGCTGGTGCGCAGCTTTCCGGCGGTGTCCCGCACCGAGCCCGCGGCGGCGCCGATGCCATCGACCAGGGTCCGCTGGAGGCCGTCGAGCAGTGTCGGCATCAGCGCGCAGAGCTGACCGTACGCCTCGGTGCCCAACCGGACGTGCTGGCCCGCCTGCCGGGCGGTGTCGAGGCTGCCGGCGCAGCGATCGAGGCGTGCGGCGTGGGCGGTCAGGTCGTCCGGGTCGACCTGGATGCCCTCACCGCCCGGCATCGTTCGGCCCCTGCTCGTGGTGCAGTCGATCGCGGTAGGAGTCGACGATGGCCCGGGCGCCCGCGCCGTCGCCGAGGGACTCCGCGGTCACCTCGGCGACCTGCCGCAGCAGGTCGGAGCGCGCGGCTCTCGTGGTGTCCACGATCTGCTCGGCGGTGCGTGCCGCGGGTTGGTGCCGGGTGCGCTCGTCGAGCCGCAGGTCGATCAGTAGGCCAGCCGAGTCGACGGTGACCAGGACCGTCCGATCGGGGGTGTGGGCGGTGCCGGTCAGCTCCCGCATCCGCGTCGACAGCGTCTTCGCCCGTTCCGCCCGTTCGGCGAGCGACGACTCCCACTCGTCGAGCCGGCGCCCCGCCGCGTCGAGCGCGGCGTCGTCCGCCCACATGCTGACCCTCCCCAGGGGACCACCGCCGAAATCCGTCAGCGAGATCACCGGTACGCTACCAACCAGTCGCATTCCGTGCATGCCCGGTGCGGGGTCGGTCAGGAGAGACGATCGCGAATCCCCGCCGGGAGCCGGTTAGGCCGAGGAAGATTGCCTCCGTGACGAGCAACAACGCGCACCGGGGGTGGTCCGCCCGGACGGCCTGGCAGGGGCGGTTCAACGCCCCGCTGCGCGCGTTCCTGCGCACCGAGACGGGCGGCGCGCGGGTGGTGCTGCTCGCCGCCGTGGCGGCCCTGCTCTGGGCCAACCTGCACCCGGCGTCGTACGAGTCGGTGTGGCGCACCACCCTGTCGATCCGGCTCGGCGACTGGCCCGTCTCGCACGACCTGCGCACCTGGGTCAACAGCGGCCTCATGACGTTCTTCTTCCTGGTCGCCGGGTTGGAGCTGCGCCGCGAGTTCGACATCGGCGAGCTGCGTGAGCGGCGTCGGCTGGCGTTGCCGATGCTGGCCGGGTTC
This sequence comes from Micromonospora sp. DT44, assembly GCF_049841635.1. NCBI lineage: Bacteria > Bacillati > Actinomycetota > Actinomycetes > Micromonosporales > Micromonosporaceae > Micromonospora > Micromonospora sp. DT44. The sequence goes on from NZ_JBNCKS010000010.1 coordinate 86,923, forward strand.
GGCGGCATGCTGCTGCCGATCGGGATCTACCTCGCGATCAACGCCGGGCGGTCCACCGCGCTGGGCTGGGGTGCGGTGATGGCCACGGACACGGCCCTCGCGCTCGGGGCGCTGGCCGTCTTCGGGCCGCGTTTCTCGGACCGGCTGCGGGCCTTCCTGCTGACGGTCGCGGTCGTCGACGACCTGGTGGCGATCGCGGTGCTGGCGGTCGCCTACCCGTCGCACTTCTCGCCGACGGCGCTGCTCGTCGCGGCTCTGATCTTCGCCGTCGTACTGCTCCTGCGGGTCTGGAAGGTCCGGCACGGCTGGTTCTACGCGCTGCTCGGGGTGGCGGCCTGGCTCGCGGTGTCGGAGTCCGGCGTCGACCCGGTCGTGGTGGGCCTGCTGATGGGGCTGCTGACCTACGCGTACGACCCGGGCCGCAAGGACCTGCAGTGGGCGAGCGACCAGTTCCGCCTCTTCCGGGAGCAGCCCACCCCCAAGCTCGCCCGGATGGCCCAGGCCGGGCTGACCGCCGCGCTGTCACCGAACGAACGACTACAGAGCCTCTACCACCCGTGGGCGAGCTACGTCATCGTGCCGCTGTTCGCGCTGGCGAACGCCGGGATCGTCATCGACGGCGAGCTGCTGGGCCGGGCCGTGACGTCTCCGGTCACGCTCGGCGTGGTGGCGGCGTACGTCGTCGGCAAGCCGGCCGGCATCGTGATCACCTCGTGGTTGGTGACCCGGCTCAGCGGCGAGCGGTTCCGGCCGCCGGTCGGCTGGGTCGCCGTGGTGGGGGTCGGCACGGTCTCGGGCATCGGGTTCACCGTGGCGCTCCTGATCGCCAACCACGCCCTGCACGGCCCGGCGCTGGACGAGGCGAAGCTCGGCATCCTCGTCGCGACGGTGGGCGCGTCCGTCCTCACCTGGCTGCTGTTCCGCATCGTCGCCCGGCTCTCGCCGACCCGTCGCGCGCGTGCGCTGCTCGGCATGGTCATGGGCATCGTCGACCTGAAACTTCCGGTGGATCCGGAGCGCGACCACATGCGCGGGTCGCTCGACGCGCCGGTGACGGTGGTGGAGTACGGCGATTTCGAGTGCCCCTACTGCGGGCAGGCCGAGCCGGCGGTCCGGGAGCTGCTGGCCGACTTCGCCAACGTCCGGTACGTCTGGCGGCACCTGCCGCTCACGGACGTCCACCCGCACGCGCGGCTCGCCGCCGAGGCCGCCGAGGCGGCGGGCGAACAGGGCGCGTTCTGGGAGATGCACGACCTGCTGCTCGCCCACCAGGACGCGCTCAACCCCGCCGACGTGATGCGCTACGCCGAGCAGCTCGGTCTGGAGCTCGATGAGTTCCGGGAGCACATGGTCAAGCGGATGGGCGTCGACCGGATCGCCGAGGACGTCGAGTCGGCTGACCTCAGCGGCGTCACCGGCACGCCGACCTTCTTCGTCAACGGCCAGCGCCACCACGGGGCGTACGACATCGCCGCGCTGAAGGCGGCGGTGAAGTCGGCGTTCACGAGCGCGCGGCTGCAACCCGAGTACCGCCGTCGCGAGCCCGGCCAGGGTGGGGACGCGGCCCCGGAATGATCGCAATAAATGCGCTCCGACCTGCGTGAACCGTCGACACCGATGCGCTCTACGATCGCCGGCATGCGGATCGGTCCCCCCGCCGTGACGCCCGCCCTGGACGTGGAATCGCTCCCGCTCACGGCGGACGCCGTGGACGTCTATCAAAATCTCCTGCGGGTGGCGCCGGTGGCGCAGCGGACGTTCCTGACCACCGCCTCGCCGCGGGCCACGCGCGCGCTCGCCGGCCTGCTGACCAGCGGCGCCGTGCACCGCGACGACGCCGGCGTGCTGCACGTCCGGCCACCGCGTACCGCCCTGGAGAACTGGGCCGCGCTGCGGGAGATGGAGGCCGCCCGGGCGCGCGCCGCCGCCGAGACGCTGTCCGGGCTCTACACCGCCGTGCACGGTGCGGGCGCGGCGTTCGTCGAGGTCATCGAGGGCAAGGACGCCGTCCGCGAGCTGTTCCGCCAGTTGCAGGCCGGCGCCCGCGCCGAGGTGCGCGGTCTGGAACGCGGGCCGTACCTGCGCGACACCACCCGCGTGCCGGAGGAGGTGCAGTACGACGCGCTGCGGCGCGGGCGGCGGTACCGCTGCGTGTACGAGGGCGAGCTGCTGCACGACGAGGCGATGCTGGGCGCGGTGCGGGCCGCCGTCGCCGCCGGTGAGCAGGCGCGGGTTTTCCCCGAGCTGCCCCTGAAGATGATGCTCGCCGACGCCGACCGTGGTCTGGTCGTCCTGCCCCGGGCCAGCGGTGACGAGGCCGACGCGGTGCTGGTGCACCGCTCCCGGTTGTTGGAGGGGCTGTCCGAGCTGTTCGAGGTGTTCTGGCGACTCGGAGCGCCGATCCACGCCACCGCCGACACCGCCGAACCGGACGCCGAGCCGACGGTGGCCACCCAGCGGCTGCTCGCGCTGCTGACCGCCGGCCTGACCGACGAGGCGATCGCCCGTGACCTGGGCGTCAGCAACCGCACGGTGCACCGTCGGGTCAGCCGCCTCCAGGAGTTGCTGGGCGCGCGCAGCCGGTTCCAGCTCGGCGTGCAGGCCACCCGTCGCGGCTGGTTGTAACTGGCCGGATCCTGCCATGACCGGTCTTCGTCACGGCGGGACGGCGGCGGCGAAACACTCCTGGGCCAGGGTGAAGGCCGTTCGATCAATCGCTCCACGAGAGGACGGGACGATGCCCCATCCCACGACCGGGTCGCGCCACCCACGCCGCGTGCGCCGGCCGGCCGCCCTGCTCGCCGTGACCCTGGTCGCGGCGGCCCTGACCGGCGGCACGGCCGGGACCGCCGCCAGCGCGGCCACGGCCAGCGAGCCGGACACCGCTGCCCTGGCCGCGTCGCTGGCCACCCAGCGGATCACCTGGGAGCCGTGCGGGCTGGCCGAGGTCAGCCCCGAGGACGAGGCGCAGCTACGCCTGTCCTGCGCGACGGTCACCGTGCCGCGCGACTGGCACAACCCGCGCGACGGCAAGACGATCCAGGTCCGGATCAGTCGCACCGCCGCGTCCGGCCGCGACCGTGCGGGCATCCTGCTGGTCAACCCGGGTGGCCCCGGCGGCAGCGGCCTGTCGCTGGCGCCGTACGTGGCGCGGTCCGCGCCCGCCCTCGCCGAGCGGTACGACGTGATCGGCTTCGACCCGCGCGGGGTGGGGCAGAGCACCCCGCTGCTCTGCACGGTGACCTACCGCGACACCGACAACACCAACGACCTGATCACCCAGGCCAACGTGCGCGGGTGCCGCAGCACCGAGCTGACGAAGTACATCACCACCGAGCAGACCACGTACGACATGGACTTCATCCGGGTGCTGCTGGGCGAGCGCAAGCTCAACTACCTCGGCTACTCGTACGGCACGTGGCTGGGCACCTGGTACGCGGCGAAGTTCGGCAGCCGGACGGGCCGGATGGTGCTCGACTCGGTGGCGGCGGTCGGCTCGCCGACGCTCCAGGAGACCTGGGACCTGCAACCGTTCACCCGGGACCGGGCGTTCCAGGAGCAGTTGCTGCCGTACATGGCCCGCCACGACGACCTGTACGGCCGGGGCAGCGACCCGATGAAGATCCGGGAGATGTTCGAGCGGGCCGGCGGCACCCGCGTCGGCATGGGACCGTTCATGTTCGGCTGGTTCATCCTCGGCGCGCTCTACGACACCCAGAACTATCCGACGGCCGCGGCGGCGGTGAACACCGTCATCGAGTACTACGAGGAGTGGAACGGCTGGACGCCCGAGCAGATCCTCAGCGCCGCGACCGCGAAGCTGCTCGCCGCGCCGGGCATCACGGCCGACGACCGGGCGTACATCGAGCAGTCCCGCGTCGCCGCCCAGGCGACGCTGAAGACCCAGCGTGACCGGTCCCTGCTGACCCAGGGCACGGACGAGTACACGTACGACATCGACTACGTCTTCGAGGTGATCCGCTGCCAGGACGGGCAGTGGAACGACAGCATCGCGCACTGGAACGCCTTCAGTCGACGCCTCACCCGGGACGCGCCGCTGGTCGCCCCGTACCTGCAGAACCCGCCGGCGTGCGCGTACTGGCCGACCAGCAACCGGATGCCGAAGTTCGACCGTAAGACCTTCCCGAAGATCCTGATGCTTCAGGACGAACTCGACGTGGCGACCGCGTACGAGGGCGCGCTGGCGGCGTCGAAGAAGCTCCCCGGCGCGTCGATGATCAGCGTCGACAACGAGGGCAGCCACGGTGTCTTCCCGTACTACACCCCGTGCGTGGACGACCCGGTCTACGCCTACCTGCTGGACGGTCGCCTGCCCGCCGAGACGTACACGGGCTGCCAGGCGGTGCCGCTGCCGGGTGAGAGCGCGGTGTTCGAGGTGGGCGGCAAGCTGACCGGCAAGGGGACGGTGCGGACCCGTCTGATCACCGACGACATGCGGGCCGCCAACCGCATGCTCAAGCGGATGCTGCGCACCGAGCCGGGACCGTCGTACCCGGAGTGATCGAGCGGACGGACGACAGGGCCTAGCATTGCCCGCTGGGAGGCGGCCGTCGTCGGCCGCCTCCCAGCGCCACCAGGCCCCCAGTGAGGTGTTGTCATGTCGTTCACCACCCGACCGACCCTGCAGGGCACCTTCGGCATGGTGTCGTCGACGCACTGGCTCGCCAGTCAGTCGGCGATGGGGATCCTCGAACGCGGCGGCAACGCGTTCGACGCCGCGGTGACCGCCGGGTTCGTCCTGCACGTCGTCGAACCTCACCTCAACGGCCCGGGCGGCGAGGTGCCGGCGATCGTCGCCACCGCCCGGGACCCGCGCCCGACGGTGCTGTGCGGGCAGGGCCCCGCGCCGGCCGGCGCGACGATCGCCCACTTCCGGTCGCTCGGCCTGGACCTCGTCCCGGGCGCCGGCCCGCTCGCGGCGGCCGTACCCGGTGCGGTGGACGCGTGGCTCCTGCTGCTGCGCGACCACGGCACGCTGTCCCTCGCCGAGGTGCTGGAACCGGCGATCGGCTACGCCGCCGCCGGCCACCCCCTGGTGGGCGCGGTCGGCGCGACGGTGGCGGCCGTGCGATCGCTGTTCGAGGAGCACTGGCCCACGTCCGCCCAGCTCTGGCTGCGCGGCGGCCGGCCGCCGGTCGCGGGGGAGCGGTTCGCCAACCCGGTGTACGCCCGCACGCTGCGCCGACTCGTCGAGTCGGGGCAGGCGGCCGGCGGGGACCGGGAGGCGCAGATCGAGGCGGCCCGCCGAGCCTGGGGTACGGGCTTCGTGGCCGAGGCGATCGACGCGTTCAGCCGGCAGCCGTTCCGCGACTCCAGCGGACGCGCACACGCCGGGCTGGTCACCGGCGACGACCTGGCCGCGTTCTCGGCGACCTGGGAAACGCCGACCACCCTCGACTGGCAGGGCTACACGGTGGCCAAGACCGGCTTCTGGGGCCAGGGTCCGGTGCTGCTCCAGGCCCTCGCCGTGCTCGACGCGCTGGACGACGACGGCGCGTACGACACGGCCACCGCCGCCGGCATCCACGCTCAGGTCGAGGCGTTGACGCTCGCGTTCGCCGACCGTGAGGCGTGGTACGGCGACAGCGCCGACGTGCCCGCCCCGGCACTGCTGGACCCGGCGTACGCGCGGGACCGGGCGGCCCTGATCGGGGACCGCGCGTCGAGCGAGCTGCGGCCGGGGAGTCCCGGCGGTGCGCAGCCGCGCCTGCCGGACCACCTGCGCTCGGGCGTCACCCATCGGGCCGACGTGCCGGACCCCACCACGGGCGAGCCGACGGTGCGGTCCGACGGGGTCACCCGGGGCGACACCTGCCACGTCGACGTCGTCGACAGGTGGGGCAACATGATCTCCGCGACGCCGAGCGGTGGCTGGTTGCAGAGTTCACCCACGATCCCCGAGCTCGGGTTCCCGCTGGGCAGCCGGTTGCAGATGTGCTGGCTCCAGGAGGGACTGCCCGCGTCGCTCGTCCCGGGCCGCCGGCCACGCACCACGCTCAGCCCGACGCTGGTGCTCCGCGACGGGCAGCCCGTCCTGGCGTGCGGCACGCCCGGCGGCGACCAGCAGGACCAGTGGCAGGTGCCCTTCCTGCTGCGTCACCTCGTCGGCGGTCAGCACCTCCAGCAGGCCATCGACGCGCCCGCCTGGCACAGCCTCGGCGTGCCCTCGTCGTTCTACCCGCGCGACCGCGAGCCCGGCGTGCTGCTGGTGGAGGACCGGCTCGACGCCTCCGTGGTGACGGCCCTGCGGGCGTATGGGCACGAGGTGCGGCTCGCCGACGCGTGGAGCCTGGGTCGGCTCTGTGCCGTGACCCGGGACCCGGCCACCGGAGTGCTCGCCGCGGGCGCGAACCCGCGAGGGATGCAGGGCTACGCCTGCGGCCGGTAGGAGCCGCCGGTCTCAGGCGCCGCGCGCGAACAGCGCGAGGCGTACCCGGTTGGGGCTGTCGGTCTTGGTCATGAGGCTCGTGATGTGGGTCTTGACGGTGGTCACGCCGATGTGGAGCCGCTCGGCGATCTCGGTGTTGGACAGGCCCTCGGCGACCAGGGTCAGCACGTCCTGCTCGCGGGCGGTCAGTCCGTCATGCTGGCGGGGCGGCGTGACGCGGGCCCGCACCGCCCGCTGGACGAGGCGGTGCAGAACCTCCGGGCTGAACGGGCTGTCGCCCGCGGCGGCCCGCCGGATGCCGTCCAGCAACTCGGCCGGCGGCGCGTCCTTGAGCAAAAAACCGCACGCGCCGGCGCTCAGGGCGGGGTAGAGGTGGTCGTCGTCGCCGAACGTGGTCAGCACCAGCACCCGGGTCGCGGGACGTTCGGCGAGGATGCGCCCGGTCGCGGTGATCCCGTCGACACCGGGCATCCGCAGGTCCATGACGACGACGTCGGGGACGAGCCGCGCCGCGAGGGTGACCGCCTCGCGGCCGTTGTCGGCCTCGCCGACGACCTCGATGTCGGTCTGCGCGTCGCACAGCATGCGCAGGCCCGCCCGGATGAGGTGCTGGTCGTCGACGAGCAGGACACGGATCACGCCGGCCTCCGGGTGGGTGTTCCGGGTGGGGCCGTGCGGGCCCGGGGAGCCGGCGTGGGCAGGGTGTTCGGCAGGACGGTACGCACCCGCCAGCCCGTACCGGTCGGACCCGCCTCCAGCCGGCCGCCGAGGACCTCGACGCGTTCGGCCATCCCGGTGACGCCGTGACCACCGCCGGCCGGCACCGTCGTCGACGGGCGGTCGCCGTCGACACCACCCCCGTCGTCGGTGACCTCCCAGTGCACGGCCCCGTCGCGGACCGCCACCATCAGGCGCGCCCGCGCGGACGTCCCCGCGTGACGTGCCACGTTGGTCAACGCCTCCTGGGTCAGCCGCAGCACCGCCAGACCCCGTACCGCGTCGAGTGAGCCGATCGCCGCGTCGACGTCGGCCTCCACGGTGATGCCGCTCTGGCGGGCCCGGTCGACGGCGGCGCCGAGCGCCGAGGGGAGCGCCGCGGGCTCGATCGCGGTCAGCGCGGCGTCACCGCGTACCCCGTCGGGGTCGCGCAGCACCGCGACCAGGCCGCGCAGCTCCGACAGGGCCGCGGTGCCCGTGCCGTGCACGTCGTCGAACACCTCGTCCACCCGTGGGTCGAGGCCGGTCAGGACGTGCCGGGCCACGCCGACCCGCAGCACCATCGACGCCACGTGGTGGGCGACGACGTCGTGCAGCTCGCGGGCGATGGCCGCGCGCTCGTCGGCGCGCGCGGCCCGGCCCTCCGACTCGCGGCGTCGCTGCTCGGCCAACGCCCGCTCCAACGCCTGCCGGCCCACCTCCCGGTTGGCTCGGATGACCAGGCCGAGCAGCACCGGGACGCCGACCTCCAGGCCCAGACCGACGACACCGGAGGCGACCTGGCGCAGCGGGTCGCCGATGCTGGCGGTCAGGTCGACCACGGTCAGCAGCCCGGCCGCCAGCCAGATCGTGCGGGCGCGACCCGCGAGCATGGCGACCTCGAGCAGAGCCCAACTCGCGCCCACCTGGTTGATGGTGAAGTCGTCGACGAGGCAGATCGCGACCGCCAGCAACGCCGCCTGCGCCACCAGGTTGACCACCGGCCGGCGGTACGCCACGAGCGCCACGGCGAATGCGGCCACCGCGAGGGTCCACTGTGTCGGCGAGGGCGCGGACGCTGAGTGGGGCACGAAGAGCAGGTAGCACAACCCGCTGAGGTCGAGCAGCGCCATCCGCACGCGCGCGTCCCGCGCGTCGAACAGCCGCCCCCACCGCCCCACGATCGTCAGCCTAGGTGCTCGGTGTCGACGGCCGTGACCGCCGGTCGCGGCCACCTGGCCCGTACGCCCAGGTAGGCGGCTAGGCCGAGCGGCCCGAGCAGGATGGTCAGCAGCAGCACCGGTGCCATGACCAGCGCCGGTACCCCCCGTTCCCGGCTGTCCAACCACGCCCAGCGGCCCACGAACAGGTCGAACGCGATCATGTGCGCCCAGCCGGCCGCCGCGCCGTCGGGTGTGCCGAGCAGCTCCCGCACCCCGTCGAGGGTCGGCGACGCGACGGCGGGCAGCACCGTGCCGAACGCCGGCACCACCAGCAGCGCGTAGATCACCACGACCGGCAGCACGATCAGCGGCGAGCCGACGATCCGGGCCGTCCACGACCAGCGTGGCAGCAGGATCATCAGTGCCCAGAACGGCGCGGCCAGCGCGAACGTCAGCGAGAACAGCGCCCCGGTCATGCCGCGAGCACCAGCTCCGGGCGGCGGCGCGCGAGCACCAGGCCGGCGGCGGCCACGGTCGCGACCATCAGCGCCGCGACGACGGCCAGGGTGAGGGCGTCCGGGCGCAGCAGCGGCTGCCCGCGCAGGGCCTGCCAGGTCAACACCAGAGTGAGTACGCCGTACGCCGTGCCCGCGACGACCAGCAGCCGAATGCGGGTCCGCGCGTCGAGCCGGGACGCGTACCGGGTCAGCAGGATCCCCAGGAGCGGCAGGGCCTGCAGGGCGTGCAGCCCCACGAAGTGCCCGATCCGCAGGTCACCGCCGGTGGTGCTCCAACCGACCACGGGCAGCCCCGGCCCACCGTCGGCCACGCCCACACTGTGCGCCCCGGAGACGCCCTCGATGCCCGGGTCCTGCGTCGGAAGCACCATCGGCACGGCCGCGAGCATACCGAGCAGGGACAGGCCGAGCCCCCACCCGACGGCGGTCGCGGCGACCCGGTCGGGAATCCGTCGGATCAGCAGGACGACCGCGAGGACGAGGTGCGCGACGAACAGCACCATGATCGAGGCGCCCATCACCGCGAAGAGGATCGCGTTCAGCGGGGTGGTGTCGTTGAAGTGGCTCGTCGTACCCCGGATCACCTGAGCGACGATCACCACCATCTCCACCAGCGCCAGCGCGACGATGCTCGCCGCCGCCCACTCCGCGGCCCGGCTGCGACGCGGCAGCAGCGACAGCATCCACGCGAGCGTCGCGCCGTAGACGACGAAGGAGACCGCGAACTTGAACGGCTTGAGCCAGATCGGCGCCCCGGTGAGGACGCGGGGGTCGACGAGGATGCCGACGGCGGTGACGACGGCGAGCACCGCCGACGCGGCCACGAAGAGGGTCAGCGGGCGGTTCCAGTGCGCCGCCCGACGCAGAACGGTAGTCATGTCTGTAGATATTCGTGGCCGCCCCTCCCGTACGCGTCCGACCTCGGGCCCCGGTCGCGGCCCCGGGTCGGAGCTCGCCTCCTCCCTGGGTAGGAGGTGAGATCGGGCGCGATCCGCCGCCGATGCTGGCACAATGGCCGGCCTGCCGACCGGGGGAGTGAGCCGTGACGACCAGCGAGGACCGCGTCCAGCCGAACGAGACGACCGTGCCGCTGCTGCCCTGCCCGGCGCCCGAGGAGACCCTGGCGTTCTGGCGGGCCCTCGGCTTCGAGGTGACCTACGAGCAACTGCGACCGTACGTCTATCTGGCGTTCCGGTGGAGCGGCTTCGACCTGCACTACGGCCCGGCGCCGAAGGACCTCGACCCGGAGCGGGAGCAGTCCGGCGGCGCCCTGGTCATGGTCGACGCGGTCGCGCCGTACCACGCGGCGTTCGCCGACGCGATGCGCCGCGCGTACGGCAAGGTGCTCGTCAAGGGCCTGCCCCGGATGACCCGCTTCCGGGCGGGCGCGTCGCGGTTCAGCGTCGTCGACCCGTCGGGCAACACCATCGTCTTCATCCGCCGCGACGAGCCGAAGGACGTGGAGTACGGCGGGTCGTCCGAGCTTGAGGGCCTGGCCCGGGTGCTGGACAACGCGCGGATTCTGCGCGAGTTCAAGACCGACGACCGGGCCGCCTACCGGGCGCTCGACTCGGGGATGCGCCGCCGGGCCGAGGACGCCCCGGTGGTTGAGCAGGCGATGGCTCTGGCCGCGCTCGTCGAGTTGTCGGTGGCGCTGGGCAAGACCGACCGGGTGCCCGAGTGGGGGGCCCGGCTGCGCGCGCTGACGTTGACGGAGTCGGAGCGTACCCAGGTGGCGGCTTTTGTCGCGGACCCGGACCTGCTGGAACCCTTCTGGTCCGATCCACAGTGACCTGGTGGCCGGGGGCCGGGCACGGCCCCCGGCCAGCTCAGCGGTTGGCCCGGCTGCGGCGGAACAGCGCCGTCACGCCGGCCAGCAGGACGAGGAGCAGGCCGGTGAACCAGTTCATGGCCGTGATCGTGCTGACCGTGCGGGTGGCGATCCCGATGCCGAGGGCCGGCAGGCTCATCCCGAGGTAGGCGATGAGGAACAGCCCGGCCAGGGCCTCACCGCGCCGGGCCGGGGCGGCCATCGCCGCGACCGTGCCGACGGAGGCCTTGAACAGCACACCCGCGCCGACGCCGGCGAGCACGCCACCGAGCAGGAACGCGGTCAGGCTCGCGGTGTGCATCCCCACCAGCACGACGGGCACGCCGACGGCCTGCGCCAGCAACCCGAGCCGTACCTTCGCCGCGGCGGCCAGCCGGGTGGTGAGGCTCTGCGCCACGGCCGCGCCGCCGAACACGGCGAACACGACCGTGCCGGCCAGCGCCCGCGACGGCAGGTGCAGGGCGCCGGCGACGAAGCCCGGTGCCACGGAGGTGAACAGGCCGAACACGGCGAACGACGCGAAGCCGGCGGCGGTCGCCGCCACGTACCCGGCGGGGTCGCCGTGGTCGGTGCTGATCCGCTGCGGCCGGTAGGTGGGCCGGACCGGCCGCTCCAACACGGTCTCCGGTGTCGCCGCGACCGCCACGAGGCTGACAGCCAGCAGCACGGCGAACACCAGGTACGGGGTGCGCAGCGGCGCGTGGACGTACTGGGCGAGGACGCCCGCGACCAGCGCGCCCACGCCGAGGCCGCCGATGTTCGCGGCGGTGGAGACCACCTCGAAGCGCTGCCGGGACGCGTCGGGGCGGTGTGCCGCGTGCAGCTCCTGGAGGTACGCGGTGGCGGTCGCGGTGATCATGCCGATGCCCAGCCCGCTCACCAGGCGGGCGACCAGCAGCACCGGCAGGGACGTGTCGCCCAGGAACAGCGCGGCGGCGACCAGTTCCAGGGCCAGCGCCGGGATGAGGATCTTCTTGCGGCCGACCCAGTCCGACACGTGCCCCGCGAGCAGCAGGCTGATCACCACACCCACCGCGTACGCCGCGAACACGATCGTGACCGTGAACGTGGAGAAGCCGTCCCGCGCCATGTAGAGCGGGTACAGCGGGGACGGCACGGTGCAGAACGCCATCGCGGTGAGGAACGCCAGGGCGATCGCCCAGAAGCCACGGCCGTGGCGGGACGATCCTTCGCCGGGGCCAGCCGGGGCCACGGGCTGTCGGGAGGGCAGGGTCGTTGACGACATGAGCCCACTGTCACCCGAGCCGATCATCACGTCCAACGAAAGTTGACGCTAGTCACCATCGCTGCGAGTGATACTTGGGGGCGTGGAACTGCGTCAGCTCGAGTACTTCGTCGCGGTGGCCGAGGAGCAGAACTTCACCCGCGCCGCCGCCCGCCTGCACGTCGTCCAGTCCGCCGTATCGGCAGCCGTGAAGACGCTCGAACGCGAACTGGGCGCACCGTTGCTGGACCGCAACTCCAAACGCGTACTCCTGACCGACGCCGGCGTCGCACTGCTACCGCGCGCCCGCATCGCCCTCGACGCGGCCCGCGACGCCCGCGACGCGGTCGCCGAGGTGCACGGCGGCCTCCGGGGCACCCTGCGCATCGGCACCATGACCTCGACCAGGCTCCTGCACCTGCCGGCCCTGCTCGGCGAGTTCCACCGCCGGCACCCCGGGGTGCTGCTGCACACCAGCGTCGCGCCGTCCGGCTCCCAGGGGCTCATCGACGCGCTCACCGAGCGCCGGCTCGACCTCGCGTTCGTCTCGCTTCCCGGCACGCCACCGGCGGAGATCCACCTCACCGAGTTGGCCCGGTCGGTGATCGACCTCGTGGTGCCGGACGGTCACCCGCTCGCCCCCAGCGAGGCGGTGTCGCTGCGCGACCTCGCCGGTCTCGACTTCATCGACTCCCCGATCGGCTACGGCAACCGCGCCGTCACCGACCGGGCGTTCGCCACCGCCGGCCTGGCCCGGCGCGTCACCATCGAGATCCCCGACATCGCCACCGGCGCCGACCACGTCCGGCACGGTCTCGGTATCGCCCTGCTGCCCCGCTTCGTCGTCGCCGACGCTCCCGGAGTACGCACCCTGACCGTCACCGACGCCGACCTGGACTGGACCGCGTCGCTGGCCACGCCCGTGGACCGCCCGCTCGGCGCCGCCGCCCGCGCCCTCATCGCCCTGACCGGCGAGTTCCTGCCCTGACTCGCGCCGCGGGGCAGGCGGGCCCCGCAGCGCGAATCAGAAGGGCCACTGCTCGTCGGACCCGGCCTCGATCAGCGGGATCATCGCGAACGCGGCGTCGGACAGCCCGCCGAAGGTGTGTCGCCTGGTCGCCGTCGAGGTGTGCCCGACCCGGTATCCGGCCAGGTTCCAGGTGTACACGGGCACCTCCGCCGGCACCGACGCGGCCACATCCGCCGACCCGTGCCAGTGCGCCTGCTCGTCGGTGAGGATGATCAGCCGGTCGTGTGCGCCGAAGTGCTCCCGGACCGCCTTCTCGGTGTCGGTTCCCCGGCCGATGAAGTAGCCGCCGTCCTTGAACCGCCGCACCGCCGCGAGGACCGACTCGCCCGCCACCGAGGGGAACACCCGGCCGTGATCGGAGAACGACACCACGGTGGCCGCCTGCGCGCGGGCGGCCAGCGCGAGGCCGAACACCGTGGCGGCGTCCCAGCAGCGCAGCGTGCCGTCCTTGCTGAACGCGCTCTGCATCGAGCCGGACGTGTCGATGAGGATCAGCGTCCGTTCGTCCAGCGTGGGAACGTTCGCGAGGGTGTGCTGCAAGGCCTTCTCCAGGTGGTACGCCCAGCGCAGGCTCGGTGCCGCGTTGTACGCCGACAGGAAGCGCATCGGCAGTACCCGCGACGTCGCCACCTGCGCCGGGTCGGAGAGCTTGGCCGCCACCGTCTCCGCGACGGCGTCGCCGACTCCGGCCCGGTCGAAGTTGCGCAGGTTACGCAGCAGCGCCAGGTAGCCCATCGTCGGGATGACGGACTCCCACGCGGCCGCGTCCATCGCCCTCTGTCGCCAGCCGGCCAGGGCCTCCCACGTCATACCCGCCTCGTCCAACAAGGCCTGGTCGGAGACCTCCCCGCGCTGCTCGACCGGCATCGCCATGAGCGCGTCCCGCGCCCTCAGCATCCGCAGGGACTCCGGGACCGGGTTGTCCCGGTGGTGCCGCCGATCCAGCGCGTGCCGGAACAGGTCACCCTGTCGCTCGTCCCTGGCGGTGGGGTGGGTCAGGTCGAGGACGTCACCGAAGCGCACCTGACGGCCGACGGAGTCGTACTTGAGCAGGCTCCGCTCGGTGTAGAGCCGGACCGCCGCGTCGGCGATGCCCCGCTTCACCGGCTTGGGCAGTGCCCGGCCGTGACGAGCCAGCCAGTACGCGAGCGCCTCGCCCGGCTCGTCGGCACGCTGCAACGCCGCGTCGACGACCCCGCGCGAACCCGGTATGCCGACCGCCACCTGGGCACGGGCACCCTCGAGGGCCGCCACCACGGACGCGGAGCGCATCATCGCGCCGGTCCGGAGCCACGACACGAACCGGCCGAACCAGTCGGGGTCAGCGACGGCGACCGTGGCGATCAGGTCCCGGAAACGGGCGTCCCGATCGGTGGAGCCCTCGTAGAAGGCGGCCTCGCCAACCATGTTCGAGACACCGAGAAGGAACAGTTCGAGGCGCGGCTCACGGACGAAACCGGGCGCGCCCTCGGCGGTCACCGGCCGCTGCTTGCTCGTGCGCGGCTTGAGGTTGAACTTGGCCATGACGTCCCCCATGTGGTCGCGCTTCCCGAGATCGAGGTCGGCGACGGAGGTCCTTCGCCGGGGCCGGAACCCCTCCAGATGTAACCGTCGCCTGCGCACCGGGAAGTGCGGTCACGACCGTAGCGGCGGCGGCGCCGGGCGGGCAACGGAGTTTGTGATCACGTTACGAGCGCCCGGCGTACGCGCCGCACGCCCGAGATCTCAAGTGGACACGGCGTTAGCGGGTTCGAACCGCAGGCCCTTGCAGGGCCGTTACCAGAAGTAGCCGTATCCGTCGCACCGGCGTGCGGCGAGCGCACCTCCCGAGATCGAAGCGGCGACGGCGACCGGCCCTTGCGGGCCAAGGTGACCTCGGCCGCTGGTCGACGCCACCCGAAGTGGCGGTAGGATTTGAACCTACGTCTCCCCGTTTGAAGCGGAAGTAGCCGTTGCCTGCGCACCGGGAAGTGCCCCACGACGGTAGGCCCGCGTCGACACGCCGACAACCCCGTTTCGCAGCCACGTCGAGGGGGCCCGTGGCTACAGTATCGCCAGTGGGACGAGCTGCACGGTGTCGACGCCGTCGAGTTTCCTCAGCTCGGACACTCCCGCGCCCTTCTTGTCCAGGGGCATCTCGAACCGCCAGGACTCGTGTCCCATCTGCGGATCGAGCTGCGTGGGCAGGTCGCCCTTGCCCTGGCAGCGCTCACGCAGACGTTCGTACGCGGCGGCCCGGTCCTCGAAGTGGACCGACCGGGCGGTCGGCAGCGCCCGTACCGCCTGCTCCACGGCCGTCCGCTGCTCGCCGGTAGCGGACGGCTTCAGCCGAACGACGATCCCGATCCGCGAGGGCAGGGGATCGACGTCCGCGACCTTGAGGACGACATCCGTGACGCCCGCGACGTCGGCCATCACCAGCTCGACCGCCTCGGCGATCGGCGCGTCGGTGAGCGTGGCGTGGAACAGCTCCGGCACGTACTCCGGTTTGATCTCCGCCAACAGCTCGGGGCTGTCCTTCAGCGCCTCCTTCTCGCGCGCGTACGCCTGCTCGCGGTTCTCGAACGTCACCTGTTCGACGCTGGGCATCGACCTCAGCCGCTGTTCCACGGCGGTCTTCCGGTCCGCCGTGATGTCCTGTTCCACAAAGACGGTCAGGGCGACCTTGGTGAACTCCGCGGGCTTCGGTGGCTTCGAGGTGCAGGCGGACACGCCGAGTAGGAGGACCAGTGCCAGGGGTGGGGCGAGGCGACGCATGGGCGGAGATCGTAACGATCATTCGCGGGCGCCGCTGTCCATTGTCGGCCGATGCCCCTGCCGTACGGGACGGGCGAGCGACTGTTCGCGCCGGGGGCACGGGCCGACTTCCGCTTCGGCGCGGTGGAACCCGTCGAGGCGGGCGCGTTCACCGTGCTGCGCCGCGACCGCTGAGCACCGTTGCAGAGCCTCGGGGATGCTTGGCCGAACCCTGGATCAGGCGTCCCCGAGGTGCATCGACAGCACCGCCACGGTCGAGACCGCCAGCTCACGATCGAACACTTCGTCGCGTGGGACGAAGACCATGGCCTGCCCCTCGCCGAGCAACACGTCCTCCTGCCGCGCGGTGGTGGCGCCACGGAACACGTGCACCGTCACCGTGTGCGGGAAGCCGGCCTCGTACGGACGTGGGCCGCTCCACAGCAGGTGCAGCTCGCCGGCTGTCAGGCCGGTCTCCTCCAGCAGCTCGCGGCGAGCTGCCTGCTCGGGCGACTCGCCGGGCTCAAGGTGGCCGCCGGGAAGGCTCCACTGGTTCGGCGAGACGGGCGCGTGCTCGTCACGATGCTGCATGAGCACGGCCCCGGACGGATCGACGAGCAACACGAGGGCGACGTCGTAGGTGGCCACCACGAGACCATTCCACCCTGACCGGCTCCTGTCACGCTGGTCATTCGCTTCGCGGCTCGACGTGGCGATGTGCCGTTGAGCGGTATGCCTCAGAGGTATGAATATGACTCTGAGGCATACCGCTCACCACCGCATCCGTCCGTACTGAGCCGAAGATCACGTATTCGAAGCCGACACGGCCCAGCAGGAACAGAGCGGGACCGCCGATGATGCCGGCGATCCAGGGCGCTGGCGTGTGCGCGGTGGGACGGTCCATGGCCAGCGTGAAGCCGACCGCCGCGAGGAGAGTCCCGGCGACCATGGTCATGTGGGCGTACGCCGACCACTGGCTGAGCCGGTGGGGGTCGCGGGCGGTGTTGATGGCCGGCCCGAGCTGGCTCCTCAGGAAGACGCCGAACATGACCAGCACGACGTACCACTGGACCGGGGCGTGCTGCGGATCGAACTGGTCGGTCATCCACGCCGTCAGGATCCAGACCCACCACAGCGCCAGCAGCAGCACGAGCGCCTCGAACCCACCCTCCAGGGTGAGGTCGTTGACCAGCAGGTGAGAACGCCGGCTGCTTCGGAGCCTTCCGGTCGCGCAGCAGTGGCCGCTGCGGTGCGTGGCGAGTCATCGCAGTTATCTCAGCACCCTGGCTGGTCTTCGTAACCTGGATCCGCCAGACTCCCCGGTATGCGTGATCGTTCTCGCCGGTGGGCCTGGGTCGGTGTGCTCCTTGTCGGGCTGATCCTCTACATAGCGGTGCTGCGGACCCTGGTCAGCACCCAGAATCCGAATTTCGTGCCGGCGCTGATCCTGCTCGGCGCGACCCTGGCGCCCCTGACGTTCCTGACGTTCGCCCAGGCCCGTACCGGGCGGTGGCAGGTGCCGGCGTCGGTGCTGGTGACGTCGGCGTTCTTCGGTGGGGTGATCGGCACGGTGGTGGCCGGCACCCTGGAGTACGACACCCTGCGCGGCCTCGGCGCGCTGCCCATGCTGTTCGTGGCGTTGATCGAGGAGTCGGCCAAGCTGATCGTCCCCGTGGTGCTGTTGTTCACGGCCCTGGCCCAGCACCGCCGCCGGGTGCCGTCCGACGGCCTGGTCATCGGCGTGGCGGCCGGTATGGGCTTCGCCGCGCTGGAGACGATGGGGTACGCCTTCACCGCCCTGCTCAGCTCGAAGGGCAACATCGGCGCGGTGGAGCAGACCCTGTTCATCCGGGGGCTGACCGCGCCCGCCGGGCACACCGCCTGGACCGGGTTGACCGCCGGCGCGCTGTGGGCGCTGCTGGCCACCCCGAGCGTCCGCCGCCTGTTCGGCTTCCTGGGCACCTTCGTGGGCGTCGTCGTCCTGCACACGCTCTGGGACACCTTCACCGGCTCGTTCGTCTTCGTCGCCGTGGCGATCGTCAGCATCGGCTGGCTGCTCTGGGAGCTGCGCCGCTACCGGACCTTCGGCGACCATCTGGGTGTCGGGCATTCGTAGCCGACGTCCCCGTTCACCATGCCTCCCTCGGCCGCCGCGACCCGGCCGGGGGAGGCATTGCTCTGTTGATCCCGCTGCGGCGGGCCCGTCCGCTCATCTACTGTCGGAGTATTCATATTTTGGGTCTTTCGTCGGGAAGGTGCAGCGATGGGGGTGCGCCGCTGGATCGAGAGCTGGCCGCTCTATCGCCAGCTCAGCGGCACCGACCCGCTCGGTCGCGGCGCCGCCGCCAAGTCGGCCCGATCCCTGTCGCTGACCGCCCGCACCGAGACCGCTGAGAGTGTGGCGCGGTCGGTGTGTCCGTACTGCGCGGTGGGGTGCGGTCAGCGGGTGTTCGTCGCCAACGGGCAGGTCACGCAGATCGAGGGTGATCCGGACAGTCCGATCTCGCGGGGCCGGTTGTGTCCCAAGGGTGCGGCGAGCAAGAGCCTGGTCACCAGTCCGCTGCGCCAGACCACGGTCCGTTACCGCCGGCCGTACGGCACCGAGTGGGAGGACCTGGACCTCGACACAGCGCTCAACATGATCGCGGACCGGCTCCTGGCCGCCCGGGACGAGACCTGGGAGGACGTGGACGAGCAGGGCCGGCCGTTGCACCGGACGCTGGGCATCTCCAGTCTGGGTGGGGCGACGCTGGACAACGAGGAGAACTACCTCATCAAGAAGTTGTTCACCGCGATGGGGGCGTTGCAGATCGAGAACCAGGCGCGCATTTGACACTCCGCCACCGTCCCCGGTCTGGGGACCAGCTTCGGTCGCGGCGGCGCCACCCAGTACCAGCAGGACCTGTCGAACTCCGACGTGATCGTCATCCAGGGCTCGAACATGGCCGAAGCGCATCCGGTCGGGTTCCAGTGGGTGATGGAGGCCAAGCGTCGCGGCGCGAAGGTGTTCCACGTCGACCCGCGATTCACCCGCACGAGCGCGCTGGCGGACGCGTACCTGCCGATTCGGGCGGGCACGGACATCGCGCTGCTGGGTGGGGTGATCCGCTACATCCTCGACAACGAGCTGGACTTCCGCGAGTACGTCCTCGCCTACACCAACGCCGCCACCATCGTGACCGACGACTTCCAGGACACCGAGGACCTGCACGGGCTCTTCTCCGGCTTCGTCGAGGCGAACGCCAGCTACGACCAGAGCAGTTGGCAGTACGAGGGCGCCCCGGAGAACATCTCCACCCGGGACACCGAGACGCAGCGGGAGACGGCGGCCGGGCTGGAGCACGAGTCGCACGGTGCGCCGGTGGGTGGGCAGACCCAGCGGGACGAGACGTTGCAGCACCCCCGCTGCGTCTACCAGATCCTCAAGCGGCACTACGCCCGCTACACCCCGGAGATGGTGGAGCGGGTCTGCGGTATCCCGCAGGAGAAGTTCCTGGAGCTGGCGCGGGCGTGGACGGAGGACTCGGGCCGGGAGCGGACCGGAATGCTGGTCTACTCGGTGGGGTGGACGCAGCACAGCGTGGGTGTGCAGTACATCCGCGCCGGGGCGATCATCCAGCTCCTGCTGGGCAACGTGGGCCGTCCGGGTGGCGGGGTCATGGCGTTGCGCGGGCACGCCAGCATCCAGGGCTCGACCGACATCCCGACCCTGTTCAATTTGCTGCCCGGCTACCTGCCCATGCCCCACCACGCCGACCACCCGACCCTCGACGAGTGGATCGGCAGCATCGCCCATCCGGAGCAGAAGGGTTTCTGGGGCAACGCGCGCGCCTACGGGGTGAACCTGCTCAAGGCGTACTGGGGTGACGCGGCCACCGCCGACAACGACTACTGCTACGGCCACCTGCCCCGGATGACCGGCGACCATGGCACGTACCAGCAGGTGTTGGACATGATCGACGGGAAGATCAAGGGGTACTTCCTGCTCGGGCAGAACCCGGCCGTCGGTTCGGCGCACGGTCGGGCGCAGCGGCTCGGCATGGCGAACCTCGACTGGCTGGTCGTGCGGGACCTGTTCATGATCGAGAGCGCGACGTTCTGGAAGAACGGTCCGGAGATCGAGACGGGCGAGATCCTGCCGCGGGAGTGCCGGACCGAGGTCTTCTTCCTGCCGGCCGCGTCGCACGTGGAGAAGGAGGGCACCTTCACGCAGACCCAGCGGCTGTTGCAGTGGCGGGAGAAGGCCGTCGAGCCGCCGGGCGACGCCCGCTCCGAGCTGTGGTTCTTCTACCACCTCGGTCGCATCATCCGGGAACGCCTCGCGCGCTCGACCCGACCCCGCGACCGGGCGCTGCTCGACCTCACCTGGGACTACCCCACGCACGGTCCGCACGCGGAGCCCAGCGCCGAGTCGGTGCTGCGCGAGATCAACGGGTACGACGTGACGACCGGCCGACCCTTGGCGAGCTACACGGAGATGAAGGACGACGGCTCCACGGCGGGTGGCTGCTGGATCTACACGGGCGTGTACGCCGACGGCGTCAACCAGGCCGCCCGCCGCAAGCCCGGCGCGGAACAGTCCCTGGTGGCCCCCGAATGGGGTTGGGCCTGGCCGTCCAACCGGCGCATCCTCTACAACCGTGCCTCCGCCGACCCGGACGGCCGTCCGTGGAGCGAACGCAAGAAGTACGTCTGGTGGGACGCGGAGAAATCCGAGTGGACCGGCTACGACGTGCCGGACTTCGAGAAGACCAAGGCGCCCTCGTACCGGCCCCCGCCGAACACCCCGGGCGTCGCGGGCATCGCGGGCGACGACCCGTTCATCCTCCAGGGCGACGGCAAGGGTTGGCTGTACGCGCCCAGCGGCGTCCTGGACGGGCCGATGCCCACCCACTACGAGCCGGTCGAGTCGCCGGTGCGCAACCCGCTCTACCGCCAGCAGGCCAACCCGACCCGCAAGGTCTACATCCATCCGATCAACAACCTCAACCCGAGCCCGCCGGAGCAGCACAGCGACGTCTTCCCGTACGTCTTCACGGTCAGCCGGCTCACCGAGCATCACACGGCCGGTGGGATGAGCCGGACCGTGCCGCACCTCGCCGAGCTGCAACCGGAGATGTTCGTCGAGGTGTCGCCCGAGTTGGCCGTGCACCGGGGACTGATCCACCTGGGTTGGGCGCACCTGGTCACCACCCGCGCGGCCATCGAGGCACGGGTCCTGGTGACCGACCGCGTGACGCCCCTGCGGGTGGACGGTCGGATCCTGCACCAGGTGTGGCTGCCGTACCACTTCGGGTTCGAAGGTCTGGTGACCGGCGACTCGGCCAACGACCTGTTCGGCATCACCCTCGACCCGAACGTCCTCATCCAGGAGAGCAAGGTCGGTACGTGCGACGTACGCCCCGGCCGTCGGCCGAGAGGCCAGGACCTGCTGGATCTCGTCCTGGACTACCGGCGGCGGTCGGGCAATTTGAGCCACCGCTATCCGCCGCTGGTCACGACGGACGTCGCCGACAGCAGCAGCGACCAGGAGGACTGAGCGATGCCGCATGCCAACGCCCTGTACGGGCCGCTCGATCCGGCGCCGGACGCGGGGTATGTGGACCCGCCGGAGCGGATGGGGTTCTTCACCGATACGAGTGTGTGTATCGGGTGTAAGGCGTGTGAGGTGGCGTGCAAGGAGTGGAACGGCGTTCCGGGGAGTGGTCTGGATCTGTTGGGGATGTCGTATGACAACACGGGTGCGTTGACGGCGAACTCGTGGCGGCACGTGGCGTTCGTGGAGCAGCCGCGCCGGCTCGGCGGGGCCTCCCCGGCGTTCGCCGGTTACCCGGACGGGCCGGCGGTCAGCCCGGCGACGGCGGCCGTCGGGGCGCGGACCGTCGCCGACACCGGCACGGACCCGGGTCTGCCGCCTGGCTCGCCGGGCGCGGCGACCCGCATGTCGGGCGGCCCGGAGTTCCTGGGTATGCCGGGTGCGCAGCCGCCGGGGCGGGGCACGGGCGCGGAGGGCCGGTCGGACTTTCGGTGGTTGATGATGTCGGATGTGTGTAAGCACTGCACGCATGCGGCTTGTTTGGATGTGTGTCCGACGGGGTCGTTGTTCCGGACGGAGTTCGGGACGGTGGTGGTGCAGGAGGACATCTGCAACGGGTGTGGGTACTGCATTTCGGCGTGTCCGTACGGGGTGATCGATCAGCGTAAGGGTGATGGTCGGGCGTGGAAGTGCACGCTCTGCTACGACCGGTTGGGTGTGGGGATGACGCCGGCGTGTGCGCAGGCGTGTCCGACGGAGTCGATTCAGTACGGGCCGCTTGAGGAGTTGCGGGAGCGGGCGGCGGTGCGGGTGGCGACGTTGCATGGTCGGGGTGTTCCCGAGGCCCGGTTGTACGGGCATGATCCGGACGATGGTGTGGGTGGTGACGGGGCGTTCTTCCTGTTGTTGGACGAGCCCGAGGTGTACGGGCTGCCACCGGACCCGGTGGTGACGACCCGGGACCTACCGGCGATGTGGAAGCGCGCCGGTCTTGCCGCGTTGACGATGGCCGCCGTCACGGTCGGCGCGTTCCTCGGCAGGCGGCCATGACCCGCGAGCAGCTGACCGTGCCACCGGCCGACTTCAGCTCCTACTACGGTCGGCCGATCCTCAAGGCGCCGGTGTGGAAGCGCGACATCGCCGGATACCTGTTCACCGGTGGCCTCGCCGCCGGCGGCGCCCTGATCGGCGCGGGCGCCCAACTGACCGGCCGTCCCGAGCTGCGCCAGGTGGGCCGCTGGACGGCCTTCGGTGGCATCCTCGCCAGCGCGTACCTGCTGGTGCACGACCTCGGTCGGCCGGCGCGGTTCCACCACATGCTCCGGGTCGCCAAACCGACCTCGCCCATGTCGATGGGCACCTGGATCCTCACCGCGTTCGGCCCGGCCGCCGGGGTGGCCGCGTTCGCCGAACTCGCGCCACGGCTGCCGCGGCACGGTGTGCTGGGCCTCGCCCGTCGGCTGGCGCCCGGCGTCGGTGACATCGCCGGTCTCGCCGCGGCGGCCACCGCTCCGGCACTGGCCACGTACACCGGGGTCCTGCTCGCCGACACCGCCGTACCGGCCTGGCACGACGCGTACCCCGATCTGCCGTTCGTCTTCGGCGGCAGCGCGCTCGTCGCGGCCGCCGGGGTCGGCCTCATCGTGGCGCCCCCCGCCGAGACCGCCCCGCTGCGACGGCTCGCCGTCGCCGGCGCGGCCATCAAGCTGGTCGGCGGTCACCGGATGGAGCGGCTGCCGGTCACGGGCGAGCCCTACCGCAGCGGTCACAGTGGTGGCCTGGTCCGGGCGGGCAACGTGTTGATCAGCGTCGGCGCGGTCGCCGCGTTGCTCTCCCGACGTAGCCGGTTCCTGTCGGTGCTCGCCGGCGCGGCCCTGGTGGCCTCGTCGGTGGCTACCCGGTTCGGGATCTTCGAGGCCGGCTCGGTGTCCGCGTGCGATCCGAGGTACACGGTCGTACCCCAGCGGGACCGCCTCGCCGACGGCGGCCCGGCGCCGGCCGGCCGCCCCGCGCGGTGAGCGACGGCCGCCTCAGCCCGTGAACAGCTTCGCGGCCGTGCTGACGGTCTCGACGATGCCGTAGCCGAGCAGCACCGCGACGAGCAGCCACGACAGCCAGAGCCGCCCGGTCTGGTCGCCGACGTGTTCGGGCACCGGTGGGCTGCTCCGTGGGCCGAGGGCGACCGGCTCGGTGACGCTGGCCCGTGCCACGGGCGAGGCCGACCCCCGGTCCGGCTCGTGGAACCGGTCGGGGACGGCACGGACCAGCAGGTTGGCGACGAAGCCGATGGCGAGCACGCCGACCATGGTGAGCAGCGCGGGCCGGTACGCCGACGCGGTGAGCGTCCCGGGCTTGCCCTGGGTGTCGAGGATCCGGTTGACGATCAGCGGGCCGGCGATGCCCGCCGCCGACCAGGCGGTTAGCAGCCGCCCGTGGATGGCGCCGACCTGGAAGGTGCCGAACAGATCCCGCAGGTACGCGGGCATGGTGGCGAAGCCGCCGCCGTAGAAGGAGATGATCAGAGCGGCGATCAGTACGAAGAGCGCCGTCGCCGCGTGCCCGGCCACCGCGAGCAGCGCGTAGAGCACCATGCCGACACCGAGGTAGACCAGGTAGATGGGCTTGCGGCCGATCAGGTCGGACGTCGTCGACCAGACGAACCGGCCGGCCATGTTGAACAGCGACAGCACACCCACGAAGCCGGCCGCCGCCGACACCGACACGGCGGTGGACCCGTTGTCCCGGAAGAAGTCCTGGATCATCGGGCTGGCCTGCTCCAGGATGCCGATGCCCGCCGTGACGTTGCAGAACAGCACGATCCACAGCAGCCAGAACGAGCGGGTGCGTACGGCGTTGGACGCGGAGACGCTCGCCCTCGTCACCAGCGGTCGGGCCGCGACCCGATCGGGGTCGAACCCGGCGGGCCGCCAGTCGGGCGGCGGCACCCGCACGTTGAACGGACCGAACATCATGATCACGAAGTAGCCGATGCCGAACGTGACGAACAGTCCCACGAGGGCGGACCCGGACGCCACCGCCGCCGGGTTGGCCGGGTTGTAGTCGGGGTCGTAGAGCGACAGCAGTTGGCGCGCGAACGGACCGGCGACCAGAGCGCCACCCCCGAAGCCCATGATCGCCAGGCCGGTGGCGAGCCCCGGCCGGTCCGGGAACCACTTGATCAGCGTGGAGACGGGCGAGATGTAGCCGATGCCCAGTCCGATGCCGCCGATGACGCCGTAGCCGAGGTAGAGCAGCCAGAGTTGCTGGGTCGCGATGCCGAGCGCCCCGACCAGGAAGCCGGTGGCCCAGAAACAGGCGGAGACGAACATCGCCCGGCGCGGGCCGTTGCGCTCCACCCACCGGCCGCCCACCGCCGCCGACGATCCCAGCATGACGATGGCGATGCTGAAGATCGCCCCGATCGCCGTCTGGCTCGCGTCGAAGTGCGCGATGAGCGAGTTCTTGTAGACGCTCGTCGCGTAGACCTGACCGATGCACACGTGCACGGCCAACGCTGCGGTCGGGATGAGCCAGCGGCTGTATCCCGGGGGAGCGACGGTGTGCCGGGGATCGAATACCGACAGCATGGGCTCTCACCTCCTGCGGCTGAGCGGGCAGGCGGCGGGCGCGTCCGGCGTTCGCCGTTGATCGGCTGTAGTTCACGTTACGTGCTCGTACCGCGCGCCTCCCGGATACGGGGAAACGCGCTGACCCGGGCCGTTGCGGTCGGCCCGTGCTGAGGAACTGCCTGAATCAGGCAGCAGTCAGGCACGCCCGATCCGCGGGTCCTGCCGGTCCGTGAGCCGCAGCCCGACGCCACGGACCACTTCGATCGTGGCGCCGGTGCCGAGGACCACCAGCTTGCGCCGCAGCCGCTTCACCAGGGACTGGATGTCCGCCCGGTGCGCGCGCCCCTCGTCGTGCCACACCGACCGGTGCAGCTCGGCGTAGCTCCACACCCGGACCGGCTCGGTGGTGAGGCAGATCAGCAGGTCGTGTTCCAACCGGGTCAGGCCGACCTCGCGCGCTGCGTACCGGGCGGTGGAGCGGGCCGAGTCGACGACCAGGGCGGGGTGGGGCTCGGCCGTGGGCGTACGACCCGGCGGCGGCTCGGTCGGTGGCCCGGGGCGCTGCTGCGGCGCTCCGATCAGCCGGCGCAGCTCGTCGAGGTCGGCCACCAGCAGCAGCGGCGCGACCCCGTCGAGCCGTTCCGCGAGTCGGATGCGCTCGCGCGGTGACGGCGTCACCGCGATCAGCAGCGGAAACTCCTCGTCGGCCGGGTCGCCCCCGTCCAACGCCGCGTCGTCGGTCTCCGCCACCGCACCGCCTGGAATCGATGGGCATCCCTGCCCACCTATCGTCATGGTCCTGACAATGTTTGGCAAGCGCGTCACCAGCAGGGCAACCGGTAGCGACAAGATGCTCACAGCAAGTTCTTGATCGTCCTTTCCTCTCGATCATAGTGTCCACTCGGGCAACCGGCGTGACCCGCGCGGTGCATGGGGGAGGCATGAAGGGGTCCGTTCGCTCGGTTCCGTCGAGTGGATCTCGTGCACTTCCCACCGTGGCCCACGTACACCCCTGGGTCGTTCTGAGGAAGGCGGCACCGATGTTCAGACGTCCACAATGGAGACGCACGGCCAGGTCGGCGGTAAGCGCCGGCGCGGCGCTGGTCCTCGCCGCCACGTGCCTGGCCAGCTTCGGCTCCGGGGCGCAGGCCGCGCCCGGCTCGACGGGTACGGCCGTCGGGGACAAGATCCGGCCGGAACTCGCCAAGCAGTTCGAGGCCAAGAGCGCAGGGGACTTCTGGATTCGGTTCAAGGACCGCGCGGACCTGGGCAAGGCCAGCGCCATCAAGGACTGGACCAAGCGGGGCGCGGCCGTGGCGCAGGCGCTGCGGGACAGCGCCGCCGGGAGCCAGAGCAAGGTCCGCGCCGAACTCGACAGCTCGGGTACGAAGTACCAGAGCTTCTGGGCCACCAACGCCATCAAGGTGAACAGCGGCTCCCTGGCGATGGCCCAGCAGTTCGCCGCCCACAGTGAGGTCGAGGGCCTCTACGCCCCGGTGGCCTACGAGCTGCCGAAACTGACCAAGGGGACCGACGAGAAGACCGTCAACGCGGTCGAGTGGGGCGTCGCCAACATCAACGCCGACGACGTCTGGTCCCAGTACGGCGTCACCGGCGAGGGCGTCACCATCGCGAGCATCGACAGCGGTGTGCAGTACGACCACCCGGCCCTGGTGAACTCCTACCGTGGCAACAACGGCGACGGCACGTTCGACCACGACTACAACTGGTTCGACGCCGCCGGCACGTGCGACGGCGCGCCCTGCGATGACGACGGCCACGGTACGCACACCATGGGCACCATGGCCGGCTCCGCCGGCGCGAACCAGATCGGTGTCGCGCCCGGCGTCAAGTGGATCGCGGCGAACGGCTGCTGCCCCACGGACGAGGCGCTGATCGAATCCGGTCAGTGGATGCTCGAGCCGACCGACTCGAACGGCCAGAACCCGGACGCCAGCAAGCGCCCCAACATCATCAACAACTCGTGGGGCACCCGACTGCCGTCCAACGAGCCGTTCATGGAGGACGTGACCCTGGCCTGGGCCGCCTCGGGCATCTTCGGGGTGTTCTCCAACGGCAACAGCGGACCGGCGTGTCAGACCAGCGGTTCGCCGGGAAGCCTGGCCAGCAACTACTCGGCGGGCGCGTACGACGTCAACAACACCATCGCCAGCTTCTCGGCGCGCGGCGTCGGGCAGAACGGCGAGATCAAGCCCAACATTTCCGCACCCGGCGTGAACGTCCGGTCGAGTGTTCCCGGCAGCGGGTACGGCACCGCCAGCGGCACGTCGATGGCCGCACCGCACCTGGTGGGCGCGATCGCCCTGCTGTACTCGGGGGCACCCTCGCTGGTCGGTGACGTCGACGCGACGCGCGCGCTGCTCAACGGCACCGCGATCGACAAGGCCGACGACCAGTGCGGTGGCACCGCTGCGGACAACAACGTCTGGGGTGAGGGCCGGCTGGACGCCCTCGCGCTGCTCAACGCCGCCCCCACCGGCGACGTCGGCACCCTGGCCGGCACGGTCACCGACGCGGCCACCGGCGCCCCGATCGCCGGCGCGACCCTGACGCTCACCGGCCCGACCTCGCGCGAGATCACCACCGGCGCCGACGGCACGTACTCGAGCCTCGTTCCGACCGGTGACTACCAGGTCGTCGTGTCGGCGTTCGGATACGGCAGCGCCACGAAGACGGCGACGGTCACCAACCGCACGACCACGACGCTCGACGTCGCCCTGACGGCGGTGCCGCGCGTCAACGTCACCGGCTCGGTCACCGACGGCTCCGGCCACGGCTGGCCGCTGTACGCCAAGGTGACCGTGAGCGGCCCGGCGGGCGTGTACGACTACACGACCCCGTCGAACGGCCGCTACAGCATCACGGTGCCGTCCGGGCAGACGTACACCCTGACGTACGAGGTGCAGTACCCGGGCTATCAGAAGGTCACCAAGGAGGTCGTGGTCGGCACCCGCAACGTGACGGCCAACGTCGCGGTGCCGGTGGACACCACCAGGTGCACGACGGCCCCCGGCTACACGTTCGGCTCCGACGGCGAGTACGAGACCTTCGACGCGACGACCACCCCGGCCGGTTGGACGGTGGTGGACAACGTCGGCGGCGGCCAGGTGTGGAAGTTCACCGACGACGGCGGTCGGGGCAACCTGACCGGTGGCACCGGCAACTTCGCGATGATCGACAGTGACGACTACGGCGCGGGCAAGACCCAGGACAGCTCCCTGGTCAGCCCGGTCGTCGACCTGACTGCCGTCAGCGCCCCGGTCATCCGGTTCAACCAGGACTTCAACCAGCTCAACAACGACACCGCCGATGTCGACCTGAGCGTCGACGGGGGCGCGACCTGGACGAACGTCCTGCGGCAGGAGACCGACGTCCGGGGACCGAAGCTCACCGAGATCCCGATCCCGCAGGCGGCCGGCAAGTCGCAGGTCCAGGTGCGGTTCCACTACTACGACGCCAAGTACGACTGGTGGTGGGAGGTCGACAACGTCCTCATCGGCAGCCAGGTCACCTGCGTGCCGGTCGACGGCGGCCTGGTCGTGGGCAACGTCC
This sequence comes from Micromonospora sp. DT44, assembly GCF_049841635.1. Taxonomy (NCBI): domain Bacteria; kingdom Bacillati; phylum Actinomycetota; class Actinomycetes; order Micromonosporales; family Micromonosporaceae; genus Micromonospora; species Micromonospora sp. DT44. The sequence goes on from NZ_JBNCKS010000010.1 coordinate 115,209, forward strand.
GCGACAAGAACGACGACAGCTACCTCAACGGCGCCACCGTCACCAGCAACGACCGGCCCGCCGAGAAGGCGGTGACCGTGGCGACCCCGGACGACCCGGGGCTGCCGGACGGGTTCTACTGGATCTACTCGACGCTCACCGGTACCCACAAGTTCACCGCGACGGCCGGCAGCTACGTCAGCCAGAGCAAGCAGGTCGACGTCGAGCCGGACTGGGCGACGACCGCGAATTTCGTCCTCGCGGCCGGCCGCCTGTCGGTGGCACCCGCCGCGTTGAGCGCGACGCTCCAGATGCCCAGCGGCAAGGCGACCAGGACGTTCACCGTGACCAACACCGGCGGCGCCCCCGTCGAGGTCGCCTTCGGTGAGCGGGACGACGGCTTCGAGTTGCTGCGGGCCGACGGCTCGCGGGTGACCCGGCAGCAGGCGCTCGGCGCGGCCGGCGCGGCCGAGCAACGGCTGACGGTCCCGACCTCGGTCGCGGCCAGGTCGTCCGGCAAGGCGGCGACGGTGACGCCCGCGGCGGCCGGTCCGCAGGCCGCGCCGTGGACCGACATCGCCGACTACCCGGGCAACATCATGGACAACCGGGTGGTCACCCTGGACGGCAAGGTGTACTCGATCGGTGGTGGTGACGGAACCGCCTCCACCGCGAAGACCTACGCCTACGACCCGGTCGCGCAGGCCTGGACGGCTGCCGCCGACCTTCCCGGCGCTCGCAACGCGCTGACCGTAGGCGTGGTCGGCGGGAAGATCATCGCAACGGGCGGTTGGGGCGACTCCGGTCCGGACGCCGCCACCTGGTCGTACGACCCGGCGGCCAACACCTGGACCGAGCTGGCCGACAACCCCGCGCCACGGGCCGCGGCCGGGCAGGCGGTCGTCGACGGCAAGCTCTACGCGGTGGGCGGCTGCACGACCGCGGCCTGCGTGCCGATGTCGAACACCGTGGTCCGCTACACCCCCGGCACCGACACCTGGGAGGCGGTGGCCAACTACCCGAAGTCGGTGGCCTTCGCCTCCTGCGGCGGGATCGACGGCGTCCTCTACTGCACCGGTGGCAACGACGGCACCGCGGCGCAGAAGGCCAGCTACGCCTACGACCCGGGCGCCAACACCTGGACCGCGATCGCGGACGCGCCGACCGACAACTGGGCCAGCTCGTACGCGGTGGCCAGCGGCAAGCTGCTGGTCGTGGGCGGTTCGCAGGGCGGCGCCATCACCAACGCCGGATTCGCCTTCGACCCGGCCACCAGCTCGTGGTCGAACCTGCCGAACGCCAACACCGCCCGGTACCGGGGTGGCGCGGCGTGTGGCTTCTACAAGATCGGTGGCTCGTCCGGCAGCTTCAGCGCGGCGCCGGACAGCGAGGCGCTGCCGGGCTTCGAGGGGTGCGCCGAGGCGGCGGCCGACGTCAGCTGGATGACGATCGACAAGACCACGGCCACCCTCGCGCCGGGGGAGAAGGTCACGGTCACCGTCGGGTTGACCGCGAACGTGGACCAGCCGGGCACCTACTCGGCCGGAGTCACGATCCGGGAGAACACGCCGTACTCGGTGCCGCCGGTGGCGGTGACCATGATCGTCACGCCCCCGAAGACCTGGGGCAAGCTGATGGGTACGGTGACCGGGACGAGCTGCGCGGGCGCGACCGCGCCGATCGCCGGTGCGGTGGTGCAGGTCGACTCGTGGGCGATGTCGTTCACCTTCGCGACCGACGCCGCCGGTAACTACGCCTACTGGATGGACCGCCGGAACAACCCGCTCACGTTGATCGTCGCCAAGGACGGCTGGAAGCCCCAGACCCGTCAGACGAAGATCAACACCACCACTCCCACGGTGGAGAACTTCGGGTTGGCGCCGATCCGGTGCTGACACCGGAGCGCTGACGCAGTGATCCGGCCCGCCTGGTCCTCGACCAGGCGGGCCGGGCCGTCTTCGGGGTCGGTTCCTGCGCTCAGATCGGTGCGAGCCGGAAGCCGACCCCACGGACCGCGTGGATGGTCGCGGCGGCGTTGAGCCGGGCGAGCTTGCGGCGTACCCGTCGCACGACCGAGTGCATGTCGGACCCGCGGCCCAGGTGCCGGTTGCCCCAGACCTCGAGGTGCAGCCGCTCGTACGTCCAGACCTGCCCGGGAGCGTCGACGAGGCAGAGCAGCACGTCGTGTTCCAGGCGGGTCAGGTCGATCTCCTGGTCGCGCCAGCGCAGCACGCGGCGGTCGGAGTCGACGCTGAGGTCGGGCGGCGGCTGCGGGCGCTGCGCCACCTCCGCCCGTGCGGGCGGGAGCGGGGGAGGTACGACGGGGGGCAGGTCGCCCACACCGAGGAACTCCCGTGCCTGCTCGACATTGGAGACGATCAGGAAGGCGTCGCTGCCGCCGAGCAGGCGTGCCAACTGCCGGCGCTCGGCCGGTGACGACGCGATGCCGATGACGAGTGGAGCGACCGAAACCCCGTGCATTGCCCAACCCCTTCCGGTTCCCCACGAACACTCCGGATGGTTTTCGCACCGCCGAGAATCATCGATCGGCGTCTTGATCTTAGTGACGGCTCGTCTCGGCCAGGTAAAACATAGTTGCATGTAAGCATGCGAATGAAGGTTCAGGTCTGGACGGCGCTGGCGGCAGGACGTCCGCGGGGGAGGATCGCCCGGGTTTTTCCGGTACGAGCGTCGGTTGTGACAGAACCAAGACAATCCACGGACAGCCCCCGGATCTGGCGGGCCGAGCATGGTCGCATGTCCCACGGATCGTCGTACTCCATCGGTCGCTCGTCGGTGCCGCCGCCACCGGCGCTGTCGCCCGGCCCGGCGCGCGCGCTGGCCCCACCGGCTCTCCGGCTGCTCGCGGCGGGCGTCTGTTGCCTGCTCGCGCTGTGTCTGGTCGGCGTGGTGTTCGTATGGACCCAGCCCGGTCAGTGGGTCGACGGGCTGCTCCTGCCGCGCGCCGAGCGGGGTGGTGGTTACGAGCAGGCCGGCGGCCTGTTCGGTCCGGCCACGGTCGTCCTGCGGCACTTCGGTCAGCCGGCGCCGCTGGCCGTCCTGCTCGCCGCCGTGCTGGTGGTGGGCCTGCTCGGCCGTCGGCTGCTGCCCGGCGTCGTGGGCGTCGGGATGGTGCTCGCCGCCGTGCTGGCGGCGGGGGTGGCGAAGTCGGCGCTGACTCGCCCTGATCTCGCGGTCCCGAATTCGACCACGCACAACAGCTTCCCCAGTGGTCACGTCGCGGTGGCGACGGCCCTGGCGCTGGCGTTCCTGCTGGCGGCGCCGGGCGCGGCCCGACGGTGGCTGGTGGTGCCCGGCGCGGCCGGTGTCTCGGTGATCGGCGCGGCCACCATGATCGCGGGATGGCACCGGTTCAGCGACGTGCTCGGGGGCGTCCTGCTGAGCATGGCACTGTTCTGCCTGGCGGCGGCCGCGTTGGCGGTCCGGTCCGGCAACGACGCGCTCCGCCCGCCCGGCGGGCCGACCTCCGGTCGGGTCCGGCGTGCTCTCGTCGAGGGCGCGGTGGGGCTGGTCGTACTGGTCTGGGCGGTTCGGGTTCTGGTGCCCGGTCTGGCCGCCGAACTGCGGTGGGGACCGTTCCTGGCCGTCCTGCTGGCGACCGCGTCGACGATGCTCGCGGTGGGCGGGGCGGCGTTCCTGATCCGGTCGGTGGAGTTCGTCGGATCGGCGCGAGGCATCGACAAATATGAACAATCTGCGTGATGGGATACTTGACGGCATGCCCCAGGTCCTGCTGATCGAAGATCACCAGACGGTCCGCGACGGACTGCAGTTGGCGCTCACCCGGCAGGGCCACACCGTCGTCGCCGTGGCGACCGGTGAACAGGGTCTGGAGCGGCTGCGGACGACCGCCTCCGACGTGGTGGTCCTCGACATCATGCTGCCCGGTATGGACGGGTTCGAGGTGTGCCGTCGCATCCGGCAGGACGGTGACCTGCCCATCATCATGCTCACCGCGCGCAACGACGACATGGACGTGGTGGCGGGCCTTGAGGCGGGCGCCGACGACTACGTGGTGAAGCCGGTGCAGGCCCGGGTGCTCGAGGCGCGAATCCGCGCGGTGTTGCGACGCACCGGCGGCGACTCACGGCGCCCCGGCGCCGATCGGCCCGGGCTGCACCGGCACGGCGCCCTGACCATCGACCGTGCCGCGCTGGTGGTCACCAAGGACGGCGTGCCGGTCGGCCTGGCCCCAACCGAGCTGCGTCTGCTGCTCGAACTCTCGCACACGCCGGGCCAGGTGCTCAGCCGCCAGCAACTGCTGGAGGCCGTCTGGGAGCACGGCTACCTCGGCGACTCGCGGTTGGTGGACGCCTGCGTCCAGCGGCTCCGCGCCAAGATCGAGGACGAGCCCTCGACGCCGGTCTACATCCAGACGGTACGTGGCTTCGGATACCGGTTCGGGCCGCTGTGACCCAATGGCACCGGGCCCGCGCCATGGCGTTGGGCCTGCGCACCCGGCTGCTCCTGGCGTTCGCCCTGCTGGGCGTGACCACCACGGCGGTGGTGGCCAGTGGCAGCTACTTCCAGGCGCGAACGGTCATCCTCCAGCAGGCGCAGGACGCGGCAGTGGCCTCACTGACCGACCAGCTCTCGAAGGTGTACCCGGTGCTGAGCCTGCCGCCGAGCCAGCAGGAGATGGACCTGTTGGCCGGGCAACTTTCCGACCGGGACAGCTACGTCGTGGTCCACTACCGGGAGCGGTGGTCGTCGAGCGTCGAGGGTATCGACCAGCTCACCCCGGAGCTGCGGCATGAGGTGGCGCGCGGTCAGATCGCCTGGCAACGCGTCGACCGTGGCGGACGCCCGGTGCTGCTCATCGGCACACAGCTCCGGCTCGACCGGTCCGACGGCGCGAGCGTGGCGTCCGGAGTGGAGGTCTACGCGGTGCGCAGCCTCGCCTCCGAGCAGCAGAGCATCGAGCGGCTCGCCACCCTCGCGTGGGTGACCGGCGGGCTCTCCCTGATCCTCGCGGTCCTGCTGGCTCTGCTGGCCGCCCAGGGGGTGCTGCGGCCGGTACGCGAGCTGGGTCGCGCGGCACGCCGGCTCGGCGAGGGAAACCTGTCCACCCGGCTGACCGTCCGGGGCGTCGACGAGCTGGCCGACGTCACGCGCACCTTCAACGACACCGCCGCGACCATCGAGCGTCAGGTCGGTGAGCTGCGGCGGATGGAGGCCGACGCGCGGCGCTTCGTGGCCGACGTGTCCCACGAACTCCGTACGCCGCTGGCCGCCATGACGGCGGTTACCGACGTGCTCGACGAGGAGGCGGACCGGCTGCCGGGAGACGCCGGCCGCGCTGCCCGGCTTGTCAGTCAGGAGACGCAGAGCCTCACCCAGCTCGTCAACGACCTCATCGAGGTCAGCAGGTTCGACTCCGGCACCGCCCGGCTCGCCCTCGACGACGTCGACGTCGCCGCGGCGGTCACCGCGACGCTGCGGCTGCGGGGGTGGGCCGACCGGGTACGGGTGGACCTGCCCTCCGGTGTCGTCGCCCGTCTCGATCCCCGGCGGCTCGACGTCATCGTCGCCAACCTGGTCGGCAACGCCTTGCGGCACGGCGCCGAACCGGTGTCCGTCCGTCTTGTCACCGAACCCGACTGGTTCACGATCGAGGTCACCGACCAGGGACCGGGTCTGGACCCGGAGGTGCTTCCGCACGTGTTCGACCGCCTCTACAAGGCCGACACCGCCCGGACCCGCTCGGAGGGCAGCGGCCTCGGACTCGCCATCGCGTGGGAGAACGCGCGCCTGCACCGGCACGCCGGGCAGTCCGGGAGCCTGGTGGCGGGCAACGCCCCTTACGGCGGAGCGGTGTTCACGCTCCGTCTGCCCCGGGTGGCCTCCGAGACCGCGAACGCCGGAGGCGTACGGTGAGCCGCGAACGCCGGAGGCGTACGGTGAGCCGCCGTCGCGGGACGCGGGCGCTGCTCGCGGTCGCGCTCCTGGTGGGGCTGCTCACCGCGGGCTGCGGAGTCCGGCCCAGCGACGTCATCACGGGCCGCTCCGCGGTGAGCGGACCGTCCGCGGGCGGGGGCATCTACCTGATCGCGAACGGCGAGCTGGCCCTGGTCGTCCGTCCAGCGAAGATCGTTCCCGAGTCACCGCTCGACACGCTCGTGCTGCTCGCGGCCGGTCCCACCGAGGCCGAGCGGAGCGCGGGGTTCACCAGCGAGGTGCCGGCCGACGCCGCTCCGGTGAGCATGACGCCGAGCACCGACGAGCCCGGCATCACGGTGCGGATCAAGGGCGCCGTGCTGCCGCTGTCCACCCTCGCGGCCAACCAGATCATCTGCACCGTGGCGCTCGCCGGCCAGCAGGCCAGTTCCGCCCCGGTCACCCTCGTCGGCTCGGACGGCACCCGGCCGCCCTGGTCCTGCCCCATCGAGTGACCGGGGCGACGCCGCTCACACCAGGTCGATCGCCCGCTCCGGTCGGGGCAGCCCCGGGGAGAGGACCCGACCTCGGCCGGTGAGCGTGCCGGCCACCAGGATGTCGAGCAGGGCGGGAAACTCGATGCCCGCCCGCTGCCAGATCTGCGGGAACTGCGACTCGGCGGTGAAGCCGGGGAACGTGTTGACCTCGTTGACGATGGGCTCGGCGCCCTCGTGGGGGAGGAAGAAGTCGACCCGCAGCAGCCCCCGGCAGTCGAGGGCCTCGAAGGCGCGGACGGCCCGGTCCTGGAGCACCTCGGTGGTGGCCGGGTCGAGCCGGGCCGGGATCTGGAAGACCGCCCCGCCGTCGTACTTCGCGTCGTAGTCGAAGAAGCCCGCGCCGCTGACCCGGATCTCCAGCGGCGGACCGGCCTGCACCCGGCCATCGGGGTGTTGCAGGACGGCGACGTCGATCTCCCGGCCGTGCGCGCCCTGTTCGACGAGCACCTTCGGGTCGACCTCCCGGGCCTGCGCGAGCGCGGCGGGCAGCGCCGACCACTCCGTCACCCGGACCACGCCCAGGCTGGACCCCGCCCGCGCCGGCTTCACGAAGACCGGCAGGCCCAGCCGCTGCTGGTCGACCGGCGACAGGGTCTCCCCGGGCCGCAGGGTCACACCCGGGCTGACCCGCAGGCCCTCCGCGGCGAGCAGCCGTTTGGTGACGCCCTTGTCCATGCCCGCCGCGCTGGCGAACACCCCGTTGCCGACGTACGGCACGCCGAGCCATTCCAGCAGCGACGCGACCGTGCCGTCCTCGCCGTACGGGCCGTGCAGGGCCGGGAACACCACGTCCTGGGCGCGCAGCACCCGCAACGCCTGCGGCAGACCGATGGGCCGACCGTCCACGTGCCAGCCGCCGTCGGTGTCGATGAGCATCTCGGTCACCTGGTACCGCTCCCGGTCCAGACCGGCGATGATGGCGGCCCCCGAGCGCCGCGACACCTCGTGTTCGCCGCTCCGTCCGCCGTACAGCACTGCCAGTCGCGTCATCATGCGACGTTCGCCCTTTCGTGGAGATGGACGCGGCCCACCCGCGCCCCGATTCCGGTCAAGATCTCGTGAGGGTTGGTGCCGGCCCAGCGCGCCCACTCGGTGACGGTCGGCGCGTCGTCGTCGCGTCCCGTGCCGATCACGACGACCGGGTCGCCGATCCGCACCGCCAGGTCGCCCACGTCGACCACGCACTGGTCCATGGCTATCCGCCCGACCACCGGGCAGCGCCGGCCGCCGAGCCAGACCTCGGCCCGGCCCTCGGTCGCGCGGGGCAGCCCGTCGGCGTAGCCGAGCGGCAGCAGCGCCAGCGTCGTCGGGGCGGCGGTCACGTGCTCCGGCCCGTACGAGACGCCGGTGCCGGCCGGCACCCGCTTCACGTTCACCACGGTCGTGCGCAGCGTCAGGGCGGCGTGCAGCCCGAACGCCCCGGGACCGACCGCGCCGAACGGGTCGACGCCGTAGAGGGCCAACCCGATCCGGCAGAGGTCGAAGCGGGTGCGGGGCGCGGACAGCGCCGCCGCCGAGTTGGCCAGGTGGACGAGGTCGGGGTCGAGGCCGGCGGTCCGGGCGATGCGCAGCGCCTCGGCGAACGTCCGCACCTGACCGGCCAGCGCGGGCGCGCCCGGCACGTCCGCGTCGGCGAGGTGGGACCACACGCCGCGTACCCGGACCGTGCCCTCGACCTCGTACTTGCGGGCCCAGGCCACCAGGTCCGGCCAGTCGTCGCGGCCGGCGCCGTTGCGGGTGAGGCCGGTGTCGGCCTTGAGCTGCGCCGTCGCGGGCACGCCGACCCGCAGGGCCGCGTCGGCGAGCGCGTGCAGGTGGGTGATCGTCGAGACGCCCACGTCGACGCCCGCGAGGATCAACTCGGTGAAGTCGTCGTCCGGGCGGTGCAGCCAGCTCAACGTGGGCGCGGTGATGCCCGCGGCGCGCAGGGCCAGCGCCTCGGCCGCCGAGGTCACGCCCAACCAGGTGGCGCCGGCGCGCAGCGCGGCCCGGGCGACCGGCGCCGCGCCGTGCCCGAACCCGTCGGCCTTCACCACCGCCATCAGTTCCGTGCCGGTGACGGCGGCGAGCGTCCGTACGTTGTCGGCGATCGCCCCGAGGTCGACCACCGCCTCGGCCAGCGCGCTCATCCGGCGACCGCCTCGCGACGCGTCCCGGGGAGCGCGAACAGCCACCGGGCGTGCGCCGCCAGCAGTGCGCGGTGCACGGCCAGGCTCAGCCCGGCGACGAGCGCGGTCAGCAGGATCGGGTAGCCCAGCACGATCAGGCCCTGAGCGCCCGCGTCCAGCTCGGAGACCGGGGCGGCCAGCAGGCGGTGCAGCAGCGCCAGCAGCGGCATGTGGATGACGTAGATGGGCAACGTGACGCGTCCGAGCGCGGCCAGCCGGTCGCCGAGAGCGGGCCAGCGGACCAGCCGGGCGGCGGCGGTGACGCCGAAGGCCACCGCGACGACGGAGACCGCCGGCCAGACGCCGAACCACCGCTGCGCGCCGGCCGCCGCCATCACGGCGAGCGCGAGGGCGTACGCCCCGCCGGTCAGCGCCAGTCGACGCCGGGTGGCGGCGGCGGCCCACCGCTGGATGTGGGGCCGCAGGTACAGGCCGGCCAGGAAGAAGACCAGGTTCTGATAGAGGCCGCCCCGGTTGCCCGGCGTGGCCAGCAGGCCGGCGGCGGTGACGGCGGACAACACCGCGGCGGGTACGACGACCAGCGACCGGGGTAGCCGGCGGGTCGCCTTGGCGAGCGTGAAGTAGAGCGCCAGGGCGTACAGGTACCAGAGGTTGGAGGGCGTGACGGTGAGCTGTGCCAGCAGACCGAGGGCGGAGGTGGCCCGGTCGGTCGGGAAGTCCGGCGTCACGGCGAGGACCGCCGTGTGGATGAGCAGCCAGAGGGCGTACAGGTAGAAAAAGCCCGCGATGCGGCCCCGGGCGACGGCGCGCCACGGCCGCTGTACGGCGTTGGCCGCGAAGAGGCCGCTGATGGTGAAGAAGAGCGGCATCCGCAGCGGCAGGAACTGCTCACCCAGCGTGCCCCACAGGCCCGGCACGGGTACGCCCACATGCCAGTCGATCTGCAGGTAGTCCTTGACGACGACGTGCCATCCGACGACGAGGACGATGCACACGCCCTTCGCGGCGTCGGCCCACTGCACCCGCTGCGGTCCGCCGGTGTCGGCCTGCCGCCGATGGCGGAACCGGACGCGCGCGTCGGGGTCGTACCCGCCCGGTCGTGGCTCGGTGAGAGACAGCTCTTGGATCACTCAGCAGAAGGTGCCAGCGGGATATCCGCGCCTGATCCTCGAATTGTCATGATCCGGTAATGGACTCCGCCAGCTCGTCGTACCGGGACCACCACCATCGTGCCGACGACGCGTTGGGAACCGGGGAGCGCTACTAGGCTCGATCGCGGAGGTGCCGAACATGAAGCTCGGTCTGCACTACTGGAACTTTTCGACTCCGGCCGATCCGGCGGCCATCGCGCCGACCCTCAGCGAGGCGGCGACCATCGCCGAACAGGGCGGAGTGGCCTCGTTCACGGTCATGGACCACTTCTTCCAGATGGAGGCCCTGGCCCCGGCCGAGGAGCCGATGCTGGAGGCGTACACGACGCTGGCTTACGTCGCGGCGCAGACCCGTCGGATGACGCTCGGTGTCCTGGTCACCGGTGTGATGTACCGCTATCCGGGGCTGCTGGCCAAGACCGTGACGACCCTCGACGTGCTCTCCGGCGGCCGGGCCCGGCTCGGCATCGGGGCGTCCTGGTACGAGCGGGAGCAGCGGGGACTCGGCGTGCCCGTGGTGCCGGTCGCCGAGCGGTTCGAGCGACTGGAGGAGACGCTGCGGATCTGCAAGCAGATGTGGTCCGACGACGACGGGCCGTTCGACGGGCGGCACTACCAGCTCACGGAGACGATCAACTCGCCCCAGCCGCTGCGCCGTCCGCATCCGCCCATCATGATCGGCGGCAGCGGTGAGAAGAAGACACTGCTGCTGGTCGCTCGGTACGCCGACGCCTGCAACCTGTTCGGCACGGGCGCCGAGGGGATCGCGCACAAGCTGGACGTGCTGCGCGGGCACTGCGCCGCCGAGGGCCGCGACTACGACAGCATCACCAAGACCGTGTTGGCCTCCAAGCCGCCGCTGGAGGATCTCGAGGCGTTCCTCGCCGAGGTGTCCGACTACGCCGCGCTCGGCGTCACCGAGGTGCAGGTCACGCCGGACCGGCACCCCGTGGAGTTCGCCCGGCGGCTCGGCGACGAGGTGGTGCCGCGGCTGGCCGACATCGGCTGACGTGGGCGCGGCCGACATCGGCTGACGTGGGCGCGGCCGACCGCGCTGGACGCGGAAGGCCAGTTCGACGACGAGGGCCGTCCACCCGCCGAAGCGGGGGACGGCCCTCGTTCGATGTCGGCTCAGCCGACCGAGGCGGGGAACCTCTCCCAGACCCGGTGCGCGGCCATCAGCCGCTGCACCCCGGTCAGCGCCTCGCCGCCGGAGCCGGCGGCCACGATGCCGGGGGTGCCGGCAACCCCGGCCTGCTCCAGCACGCTGACACCGGCGCCCCACGCGCCGATCGCCTTGGCGTGCCGCCAGCACTCCTCGACGAGGAGCAGCACGCGCGGGTCGACGGTCGCCGCGTCCGGCCGACCGGCCTTGGCGTCGCGGGCGGGCAGCGCGTCGGGCGCGGGCACCGGGGCCCCGGCCAGCAGGAGCGCGTCGAACTCGACCGACCGGCCGGTGGCGAAGGTCCGCTGGACTGTCAGGTCGCCCACCATGCCACCGTGTGGAGCGATCAGCAGCGGCACCATGCCGGCGTCGAAGACGGCCCGGCGGACCTCGTCGACGTCGTCCAGGTCACCGTCGGGGTCGACGACGATCCCGACAGTGCGGCCGTCGGCCGGCCACTCCCCGCCCACCTGCGACAGGGCCGGGCTCGGCGTGACGTCGACGGGCGTCACCGTGGGCTGCGGCGCGGGCAGCCCCAGGCCGGTGGCCACCTGCTCGCACAGCACCGCGTCGATGTTGGCGAGGCACTGCAGCTGACGTTCCTTGATCGCCTGGTGGTAACACTTGCCCAGCTCGAAGGTGTACGCCCGGACGATGTGCTCCCGCTCGACCGGCGACATGCTCAGCCAGAACAGTCGTACCTGGCTGTAGTGGTCGTCGAACGACGCGGGGTTCGCGCGGACCTTGGGCGCCTGCGCCACCGTCACCGGCACGTCGACGAAGGCGTGCTCGGCGTCGCCGGCTTCGAAGGGGTTGCCACCGTCGAGGGAGTTCGGCCGGTACGGCGCCACCCCGGCGTGCACGGCGTGCTGGTGGAAGCCGTCGCGCAGCATGTCGTTGACCGCCGCGTGCGGACGGTTGATCGGGATCTGCGTGAAGTTCGGCCCGCCGAGGCGGGTGAGCTGCGTGTCGACGTACGAGAAGAGCCGCCCCTGTAGCAGCGGATCGTTCGTGACGTCGATGCCCGGCGGCAGGTGGCCGAGGTGGAAGGCGACCTGCTCGGTCTCGGCGAAGAAATTCGTCGGCGTCCGGTTGAGGACCAGCCGGCCGACCGGCTGCACCTCCGCCAACTCCTCCGGGACGATCTTCGTGGCGTCCAGCAGGTCGATGCCGGCGAAGGTCTCCTCGGGAGTGTCGGGGAAGACCTGGATGCCGAGTTCCCACTCGGGGAACGCGCCCGCCTCGATCGCGTCGTAGAGGTCCCGGCGGTGGAAGTCGGGGTCGATGCCGCCGAGCATCTGCGCCTCCTCCCAGGTCAGGGAGTGCACGCCGAGCTTCGGCTTCCAGTGGAACTTGACCAGCACCGTCTCCCCGGCCTCGTTGACGAGGCGGAAGGTGTGTACGCCGAAGCCCTCCATGGTCCGGTACGAGCGCGGGATGCCCCGGTCGGACATGTTCCACATGGTGTGGTGCTGCGCCTCGGTGTGCAGCGACACGAAGTCCCAGAACGTGTCGTGCGCGCTCTGCGCCTGGGGGATCTCCCGGTCCGGGTGCGGCTTCGCCGCGTGGATGATGTCGGGGAACTTGATGGCGTCCTGGATGAAGAACACCGGCATGTTGTTGCCGACCAGGTCGAAGGTGCCCTCGTCGGTGTAGAACTTGGTGGCGAAGCCCCGGGTGTCCCGGACGGTGTCGGCCGAGCCGCGCGATCCGAGGACGGTGGAGAACCGGACGAAGACCTCCGTCTCCCGACCCTTCTTCAGGAAGCCGGCCCTCGTGACCGCCTCGGCGGTGCCGTACGCGGTGAAGACCCCGTGCGCGCCCGCGCCCCGCGCGTGCACCACGCGCTCCGGGATGCGCTCGTGGTCGAAGTGCGTGATCTTCTCGCGCAGGTGGTGGTCCTGAAGCAGGACCGGTCCCCGGGGGCCGGCCTTGAGCGAGTGGTCGGTGTCGCGCAGCCGGGCCCCGTTCGCCGTCGTCAGGTACGCGCCCTGCTGGCCGTTCGCGGTCGTCGGCGCGCCGGTCTCGGCGCCGGTGGGCGTACGCGTCTGCGGCGCGCCCTGTTCGGTCTTGGGCGGCAGCGGATCGTGGGGCGAGGTCGGCTCCTCGACGCTGGGCGGCGCGCTGCCAGGCGCGCCCGGCACGTCCGGCGTGAGGGCGTCGGCGATCTTATCGGAGGCGGTCTTAACGACGTTCTTGACCGCCTCGGCGGGCTTGCTGGAATCCACGGGGCGAACCTCTCGCTTTAGCGTTTGAGCAGGCCCCTGCACCCCTACCCCTGCCTTGAGGGTCGAAACGCACGATAAATCCGGGACTGGTGATTTCACCGATGCGCCGGCCGACCCGGACAAATAACACTGACGAACGTCGATATTGCTCGACTCTAGGGAGTGCCCGACGTGTCGTCACCAACCACCACCCGTCCCCGTTCCCTGCCCGCCCGAGCCGCCCGGCTCGCGCTGGCTGCCACCCTGCTCGTCGCCGGTGTCCTCGTCGGACCGACGGGTGCCGCACAGGCCGCCGGCCCGTACGAGCGGGGCCCGGCCCCGACCACCGCGATCCTGGAAGCCAGCCGCGGCCCCTTCGCCACCGCGTCGCAGAGCGTGTCGTCGCTGAGCGTCACCGGCTTCGGCGGCGGGGTCATCTACTACCCGACCAGCACCAGCGAGGGCACCTTCGGCGCCATCGCCATCTCGCCCGGCTACACCGCCGCCTGGTCCAGCATCAGCTGGCTGGGTCCACGGATCGCCTCGCACGGCTTCGTGGTGATCGGCATCGAGACCAACACCCGACTCGACCAGCCGGACAGCCGTGGCCGGCAGTTGCTCGCCGCGCTGGACTACCTCACCGAGCGCAGCTCGGTCCGGAGCCGGATCGACAGCAGCCGGCTCGCGGTGGCCGGCCACTCCATGGGCGGCGGAGGGAGCCTGGAGGCGGCCTCGTCCCGGCCATCGTTGCAGGCCGCGGTGCCCCTCGCGCCCTGGAACACGGACAAGAGCTGGTCCGAGCTGCGCGTGCCGACGCTGATCATCGGCGGCGAGAGCGACACCGTCGCGCCGGTGGCCTCGCACTCGGTCCCGTTCTACAACAGCATCCCATCGTCGGCCGAGAAGGCCTACCTGGAGTTGAGCGGGGCGAGCCACTTCTTCCCGCAGACGGTCAACACCCCGACGGCGCGGCAGATGGTGGCCTGGCTCAAGCGGTTCGTCGACGACGACACCCGCTACGAGCAGTTCCTCTGCCCGGGCCCCAGCGGGTCGCAGATCGAGGAGTACCGCAACACCTGCCCGAGCGCCTGAGCGCGCACGTCCGGGACGGTCGCCCCACGGCGGCCGTCCCGGCCGTTCGGGCGTATCGAAGGGTCTTGACGCGATCACCGAGAAACGTACACTGCGAGTGTAAATAACACCCGCCACGGCAGAGGGATGGGTGCATGGAGCGCGGCCTCGAACTGCACGACATCGGCGTCCGTTTCGGAGGCCTCACCGCCCTCGACCACGTCTCGCTCCGGGTGCCACCCTCCCGGGTGGTCGGCGTGATCGGCCCCAACGGCGCCGGCAAGACCACCCTGTTCAACGTGGTCTGCGGCTTCGTCACACCGCAGACGGGCTCGCTCACCCTCGACGGTCGGCCGCTGCGCCCCCAGCCCCACCGGCTGACCCGGCTCGGCATCGCCCGGACCCTCCAGGGGACCGGGCTCTTCGCGGGGCTCAGCGTGGTGGAGAACGTGATGACCGGCGCATCCCACACCGCCCGTGCGGGTTTCGCGGCGGCGCTGTTCGGGTTGCCCCCCAGCGACCGCGACGAGCGCCGGCTGCGCCGACACGCCCTGGACGTCCTCGACGATCTGGGCATCGCCGAGCACGCCGAGGCCGCGCCGGGCACGCTTCCCTTCGCCGTACGCCAGCGGGTCGCCCTGGCCCGCGCGCTCGCCGCGCGACCCCGGCTGCTGCTGCTCGACGAACCCGCCGGCGGCCTCGGCGCCGACGACATCGCCGAGCTGGCGGACCTGATCCGGCGGCTGCCCCGGCGGGACGTCGACCCGTGTGCGGTGCTGCTCGTCGAGCACCACATGGACCTGGTGATGGACGTCTGCGACGAGATCGTGGTCCTCGACTTCGGTCGGGTGATCGCCACCGGGCCGCCGGACGAGATCCGCGACGACACGGCGGTCACCGAGGCGTACCTGGGCGCCCTCGTGTCGGAGGAGACCACATGAGCGCGCCGGATCTGCTCGTGGTCCGGGGGCTGGTGGCCGGTTACGGGGCCGCGCCGGTGCTGCGGGCCATCGACCTCACCGTGCCGGCCGGCACCATCGCCGCCGTCGTTGGCGCCAACGGCGCCGGCAAGACGACGCTGCTGCGGGCGCTCTCCGGCATGATCCGGCCGGCCGCCGGCCAGGTCGTCCTCGCCGGGGAAGACCTGCGGGGTACGCCGGTGGAACAGCTCGTGCGGCGCGGGATGGCGCACGTCCCGGAGGGTCGGGGCGTGATCGGCGAGCTGACGGTCGATGAGAACCTGCGGCTCGGTGGGCTGTGGCGACGCGACCGGGCGGATGCCGGCCGCGCCCTCGACGAGGTCTACGAGCTGTTCGAGCCCCTCGCGCGGCGTCGTCGTCACCTCGGCCACCAGCTCTCCGGAGGCGAACGGCAGATGCTCGCGCTCGGCCGGGCGCTGGTCGGGCGGCCGCGCCTGCTGCTGCTGGACGAGCCGTCGCTGGGCCTGGCGCCCCGGGTGGTCGCCCGGATCATGGCCCTGCTGCGCCAGTTGCGCGACCGGACCGGCCTGACCGTGCTGCTGGTCGAGCAGAACGTGCGGAGCGCACTCGCCGTCGCCGACCAGGGCGTCGTGATGTCCCTCGGCCAGGTGGTGATCGCCGCCCCGGCGGCGACGCTGCGGGACGACGTCGACCTGCGCCACGCGTACCTCGGTTTCTGACCAGCACCGGATGTCCCTGGAGGGAGAACAGTTGGACCGCTTCGTCTTCCTCACCGTCGACGGTCTGTCCCGGGGCGCGGTGTACGCCGCGTTCGCGCTCGCGCTGGTGCTCATCTGGAGGGCGGCGCGGGTCGTGAACTTCGCCCAGGGCGCGATGGCCGTCGCCGCCGCGTACGTCGCCTACTCGGTGTCCGCCGCGACGGGCGTCTACTGGCTCGGCTTCGTCGTCGCGATCGTCGCCGGCCTGCTGCTCGGGGCGCTGGTGGACCGGGTCGTGATGCGGCACGTGGATCACGCGTCACCGCTCAACCCGGTCATCGTCGCGCTCGGTCTGGTGCTGCTGATCCAGGCGGTGCTGGGCATGGTGTACGGCAACGAGTTCCGCCCCGCCGAGGTCCCGTTCAGCCGGTCCGCCCTCACCGTCGGCGGGATCGCCGTGCTGTCGCCGTACGACCTGTTCGTCTTCGCCACGATCGCCGTGGTGGTGAGCGGGCTGGGCTGGATGTTCGCCCGTACCTCGGTCGGGTTGCGGATGCGCGCGGCGGCGTTCGCGCCGGAGGTCTCCCGACTGCTCGGGGTGAACGTCGGCGGCATGTTGACGCTCGGCTGGGCGTTGGCCTCGGGCGTGGGCGCGCTCGCCGCGATGCTGGTCATCCCCACCGAGCTGGGCCTGCACCCGCACGCCATGGACCTGGTGTTCGTCTCGGCGTTCACGGCGGCGGTGGTGGGTGGGCTGGACAGTCCACCGGGGGCGGTCGTCGGCGGCCTCGCGGTGGGGCTGCTGCTCTCCTACGTGAGCGGGTACGCCGGCAGCGACCTCACCCCCCTCGCCGTGCTCGTCCTGCTGCTGGCGGTGCTGCTGGTGCGGCCCGGCGGGCTGTTCGCCCCGGTCGCGGCGAGGCGGGTGTGAGCGCGACCCGGGCGGCCCTGCCGCCGAAGCACCGGCCGGCCGACACCGGTGACCGCCCGCCCGAGCCGCGACGGGGCTCCACCCTGCTGCGGCACCTGGCCGTGGCGCTCGCCGTGGGGGCGCTGCTGGTGGCGGTCAGCTACGCCGTCGAGCCGTTCCGCAACTTCCAGCTCGCCACGATCGCGGCGTACCTCTGCGCCACCGCCGGGTTGACCGTCCTCACCGGGCTCAACGGGCAGCTCTCGCTGGGGCACGGGGCGTTGATGGCGACCGGGGCGTACACGGTGGCGCTGTGCCAGAACGCGTTCCTCGATCGAGGGTGGACCGGCGGCTGGTTGTTGGCGTTGTCGCTGCTCGCGTCGGTGCTGGGCACGGTCGTGGTCGGCGCGGTGGTCGGTGTGGCGGCGGCCCGGCTGCGCGGCCCCTACCTGGCCGGGGTGACGCTCGCCGTGGCCGTCGTCGTGCCGGCGCTGGCCGTCACCTTCGACGGCGTCCTGGGCGGCGAGCAGGGGCTGTCGGTGCCGGTGGAGCCGCCGCCGCTGGCGCTCGGCCCCTACTTCCCGTACGAGCGGTGGCAGCTCTGGGTCTCCGGCGCCGCCACGCTGCTGGCGCTGCTGCTCCTGGCGAACCTGGTCCGCAGCCGGTACGGGCGGACCTTCCGGGCCGTCCGCGACGACGAAGTGGCGGCCCGACTCGCGGGCATCCACGTGGCGCGTACCCAGGTTCGCGCGTTCGTGGTCAGCGCCGCGACCGCGGGGCTCGGCGGCGGCCTGCTCGCGGTGCTGGCGCAGAGCGTGTCGCCCGGGGCGTTCTCGCTGACGCTGTCGCTGTTCCTGCTGATGGCCGTGGTGATCGGCGGTCTCGGTCGCCTCGCCGGCGCGCTCTGGGGGGCCGTGCTGCTGGTCGCCCTGCCCGATCTCACCCATTCCGTGACCGAGCTGCTCACCCTCTCGCCAGCGGTGGCGCAGCGACTGGAGGGCAACCTTCCGCTGGCGATCTTCGGCATCACGCTGATCGTCGTGATGATCGCCGCGCCCGGCGGCGTGCAGGGTCTGCTGGCCCGCCTCGGTCGGGCGCTGCTGGCCCGCTGGCCGGCGCGACGTTCCTGAGCTGTTTTCCGGCCCGGCTTTCGCCGGGCGCTCCACCCACCACACCGCTCCCACCCAACCGGACCGAGAAAGGTCGGTGTCTCCCATGCACCCTATGGCGCGACGCGGTCTCGCGATCGCCAGCTCCATCGTTCTGCTCATCGCCGCCGCTGGCTGTGGCGGCGACGACGGTCCCGCCTCCGGCGGGAGGTCGGTGCCGGGGGTCACCGACACCGAGATCGTCGTCGGCACCCACATGCCGCTCACCGGGCCGGCCTCGGCCGGCTACTCCAAGATCGCGCCGGCGACGAAGGCGTACTTCGACTACGTCAACGCCAACGGCGGCGTGCACGGCCGGAAGATCACCTACAAGGTCATGGACGACGGCTACAACCCGGCGAACACCCAGCAGGTGGTACGCCAGCTCGTGTTGCAGGACAAGGTCTTCGCCATCCTCAACGGCCTCGGCACGCCCACCCACAGCGGTGTGCTCGACTTCCTCAAGAGCAACCGGGTGCCGGACCTCTTCGTCGCGTCCGGCAGCCGGAGCTGGGACCAGCCCGACACCTATCCCGGCACGTTCGGCTTCAACCCCGACTACACGGTCGAGGGCAAGATCCTCGCCAACTACGCGAAGTCGAACCTGGCCGGCCAGAAGGTCTGCTTCCTCGGTCAGGACGACGACTTCGGCCGCGACAGCCTGGCCGGCGTGGAGAAGGTCCTCGGCGCCGGAGCGGTGGCGGTCAAGCAGACGTACGTCACCAGCAACACCAACGTCGCGCCGCAGATCGGCGCCTTCAAGGCGGGCGGTTGTCAGGTCGTCGTGCTGGCGACCGTGCCCGGCTTCACCGCGCTGTCCATCGGCACCGCCGCGCGGCTGGGCTTCAAGCCACAGTGGCTGGTGTCCAACGTGGGCGCCGACCAGCCGACCCTGGCCAAGCAGCTCGGCGCGGCCGCGCCGCTGCTGGAGGGCATGGTCGGCACCAACTACCTGCCGATGCAGAACGACACGGCGAACCCGTGGATCCAGCTCTTCACGAAGATCAACAAGTCGCACAACGGGGACGCGCCGTTCGACGGCAACACCGTCTACGGCATGTCGGTCGGCTACCTGTTCGTGCAGGTGCTGCTCGCCGCCGGCAAGGACGTCACCCGCGAGAAGGTCGTCGACGCGGTCGAGAAGGGTGGCTTCCAGGGGCCCGGCCTCGCGCCGCTGCGCTTCGCCGCCGACGACCACTCCGGCTACGGCGGGCAGCGGTTGAGCCGGGTGAGCGGGGGAGTCCAGAGCTACTTCGGGCCCACGTACGAGACAGACGAGCGGGACGGGCCGGTCAAGGAGTACACGGCCGCGCCGGTCGCGCCGCCCGCGAACGGGGTGCCGACCGCCTCCTGACCCGCGCCAGGTGGTCGTACGGCCCGGGGGTGACCACGTCCGGGCCGTACGACCATGCGTGGGTGTGTGCGACGGTCACCGCTGGCGGGCGTTGACCGACACCGAACAGCTCTCATACTATTTGCACCGTGAATGCAATACGGTCGGCCCGGATGACGCCGCCCACGCGTACGCGCAGTGTCCCGATCATCGCCTGTCTAGACTCGTCGCAGAGCCGGACGACACCGTGGCGGTGAGGGGGCGGGGGCGGATGAACAGGGTCGAGACGCCGGCGCGGGTCGACGGACGGACCGCCCGTGCCGAACGCACCCGGGCGGCCATCGTCGAGGCGCACCTGGCGCTGATCGCCGAGGGCGACCTGCGGCCCACCGGCGAGCGCATCGCCGAACGGGCCGGCATCTCGCTGCGGACGCTCTGGACCAACTTCAAGGACATGGAGACGCTCTTCGAGGCCAGTGGGGCGGAGGTGCTGCGGCAGCAGGACGCCGCCTACCGGCCGATCTCGACCACGTTGCCGCTGGCCAAGCGAGTCGACGCGTACTGCCGGCAGCGGGCGCGACTGCTCCAGCTCATCGCGCCGTCGGCACGGGCCGCGCAGATGCGCGAGCCGGTCTCCGAGCAGCTGCGCCGTAACCGCCTCAAGCACATCGACCGGGTCCGCGACGAGGTCGAGCAGCTCTTCGCCACCGAGTTGGCGCGCGCCGGGCGCGAGCGCGGTCAGGTGCTCAACGCGGTGGTGGCGGCGAGCATGTGGCCGGCCTGGTCGATGCTGCGCTACGGCCTCGGTCTGGGGGTGGACGCGGCCCGCGCGGTGATGACCCGGACGGTGGGCGCGCTGTTGGCCGAGGTCGCGGCCGACTGATCCCAGCCTGTCCTCTTTCCATCCGCTTATGGATGAGTGACACTGTGACGCATGGTTACTGCATTACGAGTGCAAATAACTGTGCTACGCGGCCGGGACGACCAGTGCGCGGCCGTTCGGAGCCTGCTGGACGGCGTCAGCGGCGGTGGCGGCGCTCTGCTGCTGCACGGCGAGCCGGGGTCGGGTCGGACCGCGCTGATCTCCTTCGCCCACCGGTACGCGAAGGACTGCGCCATCCTGGCCGCGACCGGGCTGCCCGAGGAGGCGATGCTGCCGTACGCCGGCCTGCAACGCCTGCTCGACCCGGTGCGCGACCGCGCGGCCGCCCTGCCCGAGGAGCGCCGCCGCCTGCTGTACCAGGTCATGGACGGGGAGGGCTGCCCGCCCGAGCGCCGGCTGGCCCTGTCGGTGGCCGTACTCGGGCTGCTCGCCGCGACCGCCCGGGAGCGTCCGCTGCTCGCCACCATGGACGACGTGGACCGGGGCGACCCGCAGACCAGGCAGGTTCTCACGGTCGTTGCCCGCCGGCTGCGGCGGCTGCCGGTCGTCGTCCTGCTCACCGCGGACGCCACCGCGACCGTCGACGGCCTCGTGACCCACCGACTGGCCCCGCTGAACGAGCGGGACAGCATCGCCGTCCTCACCGACCGACTGTCCGAGCGGCCCGCCGCCCCGGTCGCCGCCACGCTCGCCGAGGTCGGCGGCGGCAACCCGCAGGCGCTCGTGGACCTCGCCGACGTGCTCACCCCGGCGCAGTGGCGCGGGGAGGAACCGCTTCCGGCCGCGCCGCCGGCCGACGGCGCGCTGGCGCGCTCCTACCGGGCCCGTCTCGACCGGCTGCCGCCGGACACCCGCCGGATGCTGCTGCTCGCCGCGCTCGACGAGTCGGACGACGCGGCGACCCTGGTCCGCGCGGCCGACGCCGCCGGTACGGCCATCGAGGCGCTCGCCCCCGCCGAGGCCGCCGGGCTGGTCCGCGTCGATTCGGGAGGCGTCACCTTCGCGCAGCCCTTGGCCCGCGCGATGGTGGCGGCCGCCGCTCCGCTCACGCAACGGCGGGCCGCGCACCGGCTGCTCGCGGGCGTACTCGATCCGCTCGGCCAGCGGTTACGCCGGGCGATGCACCTCGCCGACGCGACCGCGGGTGCCGATCCGGCCCTCGCCGTCGAGTTGGAGCGGGCGGCGGCCGGTGGGCGCAGCGGCTGGGCCGTGGCGTCGGCGGCGCTGTGCCGGGCCGCCGCGCTCAGCGACCGCCCCGACGACGCCGCCGCCCGCCTGCTCGCCGCCGCCCGCTACGCCTGGGTCGGCGGACAACCCGGCCAGGCCCGCCTCCTGCTCGACCGCCTCCGCGCGACCTGCGCGGACCCGGTCGTCGAGGGCGAGGCCGGGCTGTTGCGCGGCGAGATCGACCTGCGCTGCGAGGACGCCCCCGGCGCGGCGGCCACCCTGCTGTCCGCCGCGCGGAAGGTGGCCGCCGTCGACCGGGCCCGAGCCATCCAGGGGTTGGCACGCGCCGGTGAGGCCGTCTGCTTCGCCGGCGACCAGTACCGGTACGCGGAGGTCGGCCGGCGTGCCGACGCGCTCCGCCAGCGTGACGACCCGCCGGCCGTGGAGCTGACCGGATGCCTCGTCACCGGGGTGGCGGCCACCCTGCGCGGCGACCACGAGCGGGCCGGACCCGCGCTGCGGCGGGCCGTCGTGCTGGGTGGCCGCCTCGCCGGGCCGGAGCTGACCCCGACCGCGCTCGCCTGCGCGGCGGCGGCCGGGCTGGTGGTGGCCGTGGACGGTGCCGCGCACCGCCTCGCCGAACGCGCCGTCGGTTTGGCGCGCGAGCACGGAGAGCTGTCCATGCTGTCCCGCGCGTTGGAGCTGCGGGCGGTCGCCGAGTACTGGCTGGGCCGGCACGAGACGGCCGCCGAGACCTCCCGCGAAGGGCTGCGGGTGGCGCGTGCCACCGGGCAGTTCAACTGCGCCGACGTCCACCTGGGGATGCTCGCCGTGCTGGCCGCCGTCCGCGCCGACCGCGAGAGCAGCCTGCGGCGGATCCGGGAGATCGGTACGACGTCGACACCGGGCAACCGACCGCACGCGCTCGCCGGATGGGCGCTGGCCGTACTCGACCTCGTCGACGGTCGGCACGCCGAGGCGGCGACCCGACTGGCGTCCCTGGCCCGGCTCGGCACCGGTCGGGGCCAGGTGCTCGTCCAGGTGATGGCCACCCCGTACCTGGTGGAGGCCGCCGCGCACCTGCCACACCGTCCGGCGGCGACCGCCGCGCTGGCGGCCTTCGACAGGTGGGCGAGCAGCACCGCGAGCCCGCTGCGCCGGGCGCTGTCGGCCCGGTGCCACGCGCTGTTGGCGATCCGGGGCGGCGTCGAGTCCGAGCGCGAGTTCCGGACGGCGCTGCGGTTGCACCCGACGGAGGCCGGCGCGTTCGAACGGGCCCGGACCGAGTTGCTCTTCGGTCAGGACCTGCGGCGCAGCCGGCGACCACGGGACGCCCGGGAGCACCTGCACCGTGCCCGGGAGACGTTCACCCTGCTCGGGGTCGGTCGCTGGGCCGAACTGGCCACGGCCGAGCTGCGCGCCGCCGGGGAGTCGGTCGGGCCGCCGGATCTGCCGGCGGCACGGCTGCTGACCGGTCAACAGCTCCGGATCGCCCGACTCGTCGCCGAGGGCGCCACCAACCGCGAGATCGCCGCCCGGATGTTCCTGTCCACCCGGACGGTCGACCACCACCTGCGCAACGTCTTTCACCGGCTGGGGATCCGCTCCCGGACCGAGCTGGCCCGCGCGTTCGCCACCGAACAGCACGTCGGCCTGGCCTCCGAACGCTGAGCGCCGCCGCCTGCTCTGGGCGTAAACTATCACCGCTAGTTTGTGCGTCAGGCACCCTTCAGCACAAAGGACACCCGTATGCGCGTCTTCACCTCCGTCGACGAGCTGACCGCCGCGGTCGGCGAGACTCTCGGCCCCGGCCCCTGGCAGCGGATCGACCAGGACCGCGTGAACCTGTTCGCCGACGCGACCGACGACCACCAGTGGATCCACATCGACCCGGAACGCGCGGCGGCCGGTCCCTTCGGCGCCACGATCGCGCACGGCTTCCTCACCCTGTCGCTGGTGCCGGCCCTGGCCGGCCAGCTCTACCGCGTCGAGGGCGTCGCGATGGGCGTCAACTACGGGCTGAACCGGGTGCGGTTCCCCGCGCCACTGCGGGTCGGCGCCGCCGTACGCGCCAGCGCGGTCATCGCCGAGGTGTCGCCCGTCAGCGGTGGGGTGCAGCTGGTCACGGCGGTGACGGTCAACAGCGACGGTGGCGACAAGCCCGTCTGCGTCGCCGAGACGGTGAGCCGCCTCTACCGCGCGGCAACCCGCTGAGCGGTCGTCCGCCGGTCGCCGGTCGCCCCGAACAGCTCAGCCGGCGGCCGGCGGTGACCCTCGGTCACCTCCATAGGGGCGGATGCGTTGGTGAGCGTGATGCCTCAGGGGTATCAAGATGACTCTGAGGCATCACGCTCAACAGCACATCGGCACGGCGGCCAGCCACAGCAGATGGTCAGCGCCCTAGGCACCTCACTGCGCGTCGGGGCATGCCGAGCTAGGCAAAAGGGCGGTACCTTCGACATGGCGGCCCGCCGGTGTAGAGGCCGATGGTGTCGCCATTCCCGTCCTCTACCGGGAGCACCGCGATGACGGCCCACGTCGACCCACGCTTCGGCGTCACACTCCGGCAACTCCGTGAGCAGGCCGGCCTGTCCCTGCGGGCGCTCGCCCAGCTCACTCACCGCGGGAAGAGCCACCTCCACGAACTGGAGAACGGCAGCAAAGCAGCCACCTTCGAGACCGCCCGCCACCTCGACCAGGCACTCAACGCAGGCGGCAGGCTCGCCCGCCTGGTCGCCGCTCCCGTCGACCACGAAGCCGAAGCAAACGAACTGTTTCAGCGGGTGTCGGCCAGCGACGTCAGCGTCGAGACTCTCGCCCGCATCGAGCAGGGTGTCGACGAACTCGCCATCCGGTACTCGACCACCGCCCCAGTCGACCTGCTGCCGATGGTGCGCCGGCATCTGGCCTACGTCACCCGTCTGCTCGACGGGCGGGTCACACTCGCCCAGCAGCGGCGCCTGGTCGTCGCGGGTGGGTGGCTGGCCGTATTGCGGGCCACCGTGCACATCGACCTGCAACAGCCGAGCGCCGCATCCGCCCACCTCGCTGCGGCATCGGGACTGGCCGGGCACGCGGAGCACCGGGAAATTCAGGGGTGGTGCTTGGAGACCCGCGCGTGGGAGGTGTTGACGCTCGGCGACTACCGGACCGCTCTCGCCCTGTCGCAGCAGGCACAGCAGGTCGCGCCCGTCGGCAGTTCCGCCCACATCCAGGCGACAGCGCAGGAGGCACGAGCGTGGGCCCGGATGGGTGCCGTCCGGGAGACGCGCCGGGCGCTGGACCGGTTGGAACGGTTGACGGCGAACCTGCCTGTTCCGGAACGGGCTGAGCACCACTACCGATACGACCCGGCGAAAGCTGTGGCCTACACGGCCACAACGCTGGCGTGGGCTGGTGACCCGGGCGCGGAGCAGGTCGCCCGGCAGGTGCTGGCCAACTTGGATCCACGCGGAGACGGGGGTGAACGACCTCGACGGTCGGCGTCCGCCCGCCTCGACCTGGGCCTCGCACTGGCCACCACGGGCCGCCCCGATGAGGCGTCCGCGTTCGCCGCTGCGGCGGTCAGCTCTGGGCGAGTCGTGCCTTCCAATTGGTGGCGGGCGCGGGAGGTGTTGCGCCGCGTCGAGCAGACGGGCGCGCCCGAGGCCGCCGATCTACGGGACGTGATGAAGGAGTTCGGCCCAGCCCGGACCGAGTAGCGGACAGGTTCGGCGGACAGCGGACGCTCGGCGAGTTCAGACCACCGTTGACCGCCCGTAACGTCCCGGCTACGGGACGACGGTAGCGAGCATCCGACCCCGACGTGATGGTCGATCAACTGCCGCAGTCCCGCCAGGAAGGGTGATGGCGGTCGCGCTGAACGGAGCCGGCCGCCTTCGCTCCCGAGCCGAGGGACGCGCAGATGATCCGCAGACTCGTATCCGCAGTAACGGGCCGGGTGGCCGCTCGTGGTGGTCCACCCGTCCCGCCCGGCACCGGCGCGCGCATCCAGGCCGTCGAACAGGAGAGGGCCAAGCGGCTGCTCCTGGCTGAGGCTCGATCCATCACGCCCGCACACCACCGCGCCAGCCACGACGACGGGCCGGCCCGGTGACCGGCCCGGCTATGCCCGAGCCCGGTGCGCGGGTGTCTGTGCGGCCCGGCGAGTGGCAGTCCAGTCCCGGCATCGAGGGCCAGACCTGCCACACCATCGTCATCGTCAAGGTCCACGAGTCGCACGACCCCCGGTTTGCCTGGGTGTACGGCCACGGCCCGGAGTGCAGTTGGTCCACGGCGGACTGCACCGCCCCGTGGTGCTTCGAGGTGCTGGTCAGCGTTGACGTCTTGCCCGCCGCCGGGCAGCGACCGTGAGTGCCGCCCTCACGCCGTCCGCTGCACTCGCAGGCCACTGGTGGCAGACCATCACCACGCACCAGGCCGTCGACGGCCGCTGTCCCCGCTGCGATACCCGGGGCCGGTGCTGGTCGTGGGCGTATGCGTTCGGCCAGTTGGTCGCCCATGACCTGTGGCACCTCGGACCACCCCTCCCCGACGATCGGCCGCACCGACGGCCTGCTGAGGAAAGGCGCAACACCTTGATGCAGATCACGTTCGTGCGCTCGAACCGATGCGACGTCTCCAGCCCAAACTGCGTTGAGGTTGCCATCGACGCCAACCTCAACCGGATTGTGCGGAACTCGCAGCGTCCGGACGAGCAGGTGACGTTCGACGAGGACGAGTGGTCGACGTTCGTCGCCAGCGTGCAGGCCGGCCAGACCTTCTGACCGGTGGAGGGGCCGACCGACGCCGCGGCCAAGCCCGCGCCCGACGATTCCACTACCAGCGCAGACGAGCTGAGTGACGTTGGAGTATTAGTCCGCTCCAGCATGGAACTACCAACGAGTGGAGCCGCATCATGTTCGACGACCTCCTTCGCGCCAGCGCGGCACTGCTCCATGACATCAGCGTGCAGGTACAGGACGTGCGCCACAACGAGCCTGCCCCCGGCTCAGTGTGGCGTCGTGAGACGGCCTTGGATGCGACAGTTGGCGACGAGGGTTTCCCAGTGCCTTACAGCTTCGCCCACCACGTGCACCGCACGCTCAACTACGCCGCTGCCGAACGCCTCCAAACTCTTTCGTGGTGTGTGCAGCCCGGCTTCCCGCAAATCCTCAGCGCCATCGACTTGGCCCGCGCAGCAGCAGAAACAGCGAGTTTGGCGGCGTGGCTGGGGCGTCCGGAAGCGGACGGTGAGACTCGGCTTCGTCGCCTCATGTACATGGTGCAACGGGCGGATGGGGAGCAACGCGGATTGCAGACAGCGCTGGGCATAGAGCTGTCATCGAGTTCGAAGGCGATTCTCGACTGGGCTGGCCGCAGGAGGCTGCGTGCCGAGCGATACCCGTCTCGTGAGGCGCTGCTAGCTGCCGTCGATGAGGATGCCGGCTCCATACATTACAAGCGGCTAAGTTCGTTTACTCACGGCAACCTCGACGCCATGATGGCCCTCTACATCGAGATTGAGCAGGCTCAGAAGGGCGATAGCCGGCTCCTTGAGGTGCATGCTTTGTCGGTTGCGACTGTGGCAGCGAGTTACATTGAGATACCCCCGCTTTCATGGAGCTTCTTGACCATGGTCTGATGGCCGTGGGGGAGGAAGTCGTCCGTGGCAGCAC